>NZ_JAVJNG010000200.1:0-260 GCF_038806185.1 Domibacillus sp. 8LH
GATATGACCCTTGCATTAGAATCTGCTAAGGAGCTTGGCATGGAGACCCCAGGGTTGGCTCTTTCACTTAAGCTTTACAAAGAGCTAGCAGAAAAAGGGGAAAATGACAGTGGTACACAGGCACTTATAAAACTTTTCGAACAATAAGAGGTAAAAGATTGAGGACGGGACAAAAGTATTTACGTAAAAGATATCAGAAAGAATGGCGTTTGAATAACCGCTTCAGAAATATACTTCGCTTTCCATGGGCGGATGGTGAG
>NZ_JAVJNG010000201.1:0-260 GCF_038806185.1 Domibacillus sp. 8LH
GTCGCAGGCGGACGCCATCGCGGGCGCTACATGATCATCGGCCTTCTGGCGGCCCTCGCGACGCCGCTGCTTCTGCTGGCGCTGGGAGTGACGGTGCTCGCCGCCTCGGGCCTCGTCGCGATGGTCGTGGCGGCGCTGATCGGCGCGGCGGTGGTGCTCTTCCTCGCGAAGCTCATCTTCGACTGAGCGCCTCAGAACTCGAGCCAGAGGCGCAGTTTCAGCGCGGGCTCCGAGGCGCTCTCGATGGGCAGGATCAGGCC
>NZ_JAVJNG010000202.1:0-259 GCF_038806185.1 Domibacillus sp. 8LH
GGTCGTAATACTGTCGACTAATGCGCAGCCCTTCGCTGTATGGCTCTGGGGTGTTTTTAGGTGCTCCTTGATATTGTAGACTGATATACAATTTTTGGTTGTCTGCAGTAATACCTTGCAGCTTGCGCAACTGGTCTGCATCAAACACAGAATTGAATGCCTGTTCTTTTACTAGCGACTGTTCGCCAGATGGTAATTGGATGGTGGCACGCCACTCACTGTTTTTGTTAGCGTATTGGCGAGCTACTTTTAATAAGGC
>NZ_JAVJNG010000203.1:0-259 GCF_038806185.1 Domibacillus sp. 8LH
GTGCTCTCGGCCATGCCATGCGCCCGGTCCGAAAGCGTCGCATTCGAAGGAAAAACCACAAGCGGCGCCGCGTCGGCCAGAACCCGACCGGGCAGGAAGCTCAGCAGCGCATAGAGGACGGCCAGATCCCGGTCCGAGACGCCGAAGCGCGCACGCGCAGTGCGGAGGTCGGCAAACAGCGCCCATTTGTCGATCTCGGGCAGGGGGGACCGCGCCTCGGCGAGCCGCTGGCTCGCGAGGATCCCAGCCGTCACCGGTT
>NZ_JAVJNG010000204.1:0-259 GCF_038806185.1 Domibacillus sp. 8LH
GCCGGAAACTGATTGCACAGGCCGCGTACCGCGTCGCGGATTTCCTGGTACTGGTCGGGGGCGGAGAAAACGGAGGCGCTCATGAATCGTGTCTCGTCATTGGCATGGGTTGAGCCCATAATAAGTTTTGATGGATTTCTTAAACAATAGAATTTCCTGATCGTCGAATCACTTTTTGGTATCGAGGTATCCGCTATGGATCTCAAGCAATTGCGCGCGTTCGTCACCGTGGCCGAAACGGGCAACGTCACCCGGGCGT
>NZ_JAVJNG010000205.1:0-259 GCF_038806185.1 Domibacillus sp. 8LH
GACGCGACCTCTCTCCTTCGGATCGCTGCCCCCTCGCCCTCGAAGAAGGGACGGCCGATGACCGTGACGCTGCACGTCTGCCCCACCTGCCGCGCGGGCCGCCCGCTGCCAGAAGGCGAGACCGCGCCGGGCCTGCGGCTTCATGACGCACTGGCCGCCTCCGCCCCCGAGGGCGTCATCGTCCGCCCCGTCGAATGCCTCTCCGCCTGTTCGCAGGGCTGCGCCGTGGCGCTCTCGGCGCCCGGCCGCTGGAGCTATG
>NZ_JAVJNG010000206.1:0-258 GCF_038806185.1 Domibacillus sp. 8LH
CCATCGGCGCTGAAGAGCTTAACGGCCGTGTTCGGGATGGGAACGGGTGTGACCTCTTCGCTATTGCCACCTGACTTATTTGCGACATTTATTATTATAGCACAATAAATGAAATTTGCAAGAACTTTTTTGTTCTTTCAAAACTGGATAGAAGCGTTATTGTATGGGCAAAAACCTTTCAGTTACACGCCAAGTGTACATTGATTAAGTCCTCGATCGATTAGTATTCGTCAGCTCCATGCGTCGCCGCACTTCCAC
>NZ_JAVJNG010000207.1:0-258 GCF_038806185.1 Domibacillus sp. 8LH
GAGCTATATAGAAGCATTAACCGATGGTGCCTGGAAAGCTAAGGAGATTTCGCCTAAGTTCCTTGATGAAGCACAAAATGAAACAGACCGTATGATCCGTATGGTTAATGATCTACTGCAGTTATCTAAAATGGATGCAAAAGAGTATCCACTTCAAAAGGAACGGACGGAGTTTGTCAGCTATTTCCATCACATTATTGACCGCTTTGAGATGAATACGCCAGAACATATTACGTTACATCGTGACTTGCCTCGAGG
>NZ_JAVJNG010000208.1:0-258 GCF_038806185.1 Domibacillus sp. 8LH
GGCCATCCGTCGATCCACTTAAATACCATCTCATTGAATGAGCCACGGCCCAACTAAAACTCCAGCTATCCTGGTTATACCACCAGCCTCGTTCTCTGACTGGTGCTCCTCGCATGGGAGCTCCACCAGCTAACAGGCACTGTGATATATAATTTGTGCAATCCACTTCAAATTTACGAAAGTTGGGATTATAACTATTCCACCAACGCTCAGCGTATTGAACCGCCGCCAGTCGATCATAGGTAAAACGCATTCGTT
>NZ_JAVJNG010000209.1:0-258 GCF_038806185.1 Domibacillus sp. 8LH
TCAATGGCCGCCTGCGCGACGAGTGCCTCAACGAGCACCTGTTCGCCAACCTGCGCCACGCTCGGGAGCTAATCTCGGCCCGGCGCGACGACTACAACCACCACCGCCCCCACACGAGCCTCGACGGGTTCACCCCGTGGGAGTATCACCAACGGTCAGTAGAGGACCAAACCCTGAACAGAGCTAACCTATAAACGCCGACTGCAAGGGTAGCAGGTTACATGTGGCCTACGGCTTCTTGAGTCAGAGAGACTGTGC
>NZ_JAVJNG010000020.1:0-74878 GCF_038806185.1 Domibacillus sp. 8LH
GGATTTACAACCGTCTCGGTCTGGCTGGACAGAGAATCCACCCATTCTCCATTTATGTAGTTTTGTAATGTTTTCACTTCTGAGTTTACTGCTGACATGTTTGATTCCTCCTTGAAAAGTCGGTTTTTAAATAAACAAGAAGCTGGCCATTGGCTTAAAAGCAGCGGTCGACTGAAATCGATTTCATCATGTTTCAAAAATAAGAACGCTGTTCAAGAGATCTATCCGCTTAATAGAGCGTTTTCATTACTGCCGTATTAATGATCTTAATACCCTTTACATTGTCTTACCAAGCAACATAGGACTGAAATCGATTTCAGTCAATTTCACTGAAAACAGCTTATTGATGTTTTGATAGGATTATTAAGTAACTAATCCAGCGATCCTTACTAAATGAAAACGCTATTTGAAATCGATTTCATTCAGTTATTTCTGAACCTTCAAAACTTTATATTGAAAGTGTACAACACTCTTTTTGATTTGTAAACACTTTCAATGTAATTTTTTTCGACAAAAAATAAAGAACCCGACAAACGCTGTCAGGTCCGCATTTTCGCCCGTTATTTTTTTTGAAAAACAGACAGGATGGCATAAATCAACACCATGATAAATCCTATTCCCGCTGCCAGAATAAATCCGTAAATTCCAACCATTCGGACCCAGCCAATTGTGAATGTAAAAAAGAGCCAAGCATACACGATGCCTCCTAAAACTAAAGCAAGCGGCCCATTAAACGGAAATAGGCACCTCCACTTCCAAATAAGCAGAGCGGCTAAAGCGCCTAATATGACAAGCCCCACTGCTTGATCCGGCCCGAAAAAAGGCAGCAGCCGTGACTGTTGAACATCTGCATCTGCGTCAGCTGGGGATGGCTGGGCGAGTCCCGTAAAAATTGAAAAAATAGACCAAACAGCTGCAATGGCAAATAGGGCAATTATCACCCAATTGATTTTTTGATAAAAAGACTTGTTTTGCATGTTATGGCTCCTTTTTGTGCTGTACGGACTCCAGCCATTTTAAGTTAAAAGAGATATTGCTTTTATATAAAAACGGCTGGATATGAGACAAGCTGGCTCATACTCTTTGTAACCGCATATTATTTTCCAGCTGTTTCTTCCATTATCTCATAAAAAGTGCTATTCAAGTGTGTAAAGGGTTGAGCACCAATGATTTGAATTGGTTTTCCGGCGGCCCCTCCACCCGTTTTTCCTCAGCTCGCCGGCTAACAGCTGATTAAAAAAGCCGTGACCAACAAGAGCAATTGAACGATGTTCAGCTGCGGCCAGCTGCTTCGCTCCTTTTTCCGCTCTTCGCTTTGCTTCTTTATATGATTCACAATGCCGGCTATATCCGGCTAACCACACTGTTCTCAGTAAAACTGTCCATACAGCAGGCGGCAGCTTTAAATGGGTAAAAGAAACAACTGGCAGCTCTACTTCACGAAACAGCGCGTCTGATTGTACTTTAACAGCTGGATTCAAATACTTAGCCGACTCGATGGATCGAACTAAATCGCTCGTGATGAGGCATGATGCATCCTTTATAGAAGCAACCGTCTCCTTCGGACAGCTGCTTTCCTGTACGCCAGCTTCGTTATAAGCCTGTACCCATGCTGAAAATTTCCGCCCTGTCATAGGTCTGCTTTCAGTATGGGCA
Organism: Domibacillus sp. 8LH; assembly: GCF_038806185.1. Taxonomy (NCBI): domain Bacteria; kingdom Bacillati; phylum Bacillota; class Bacilli; order Caryophanales; family Bacillaceae; genus Domibacillus; species Domibacillus sp. 8LH. The sequence continues at coordinate 1,657 of NZ_JAVJNG010000020.1, forward strand.
GAACGGCCATGCCGAATTAATAAAATGGTTTTCATCGCCTTTATTTCTCACTTTCTATTAGCAGCTTTCACTCAATGGTATAGTTTTATATAATAATTGATTTGCCTGTGAAACTAGGTATACTCTCGTCCGGCTCATTCAGACAATAGATGCTTCTAAGTATACATACTAATATATTTACATTTTGCGTAGATGAGAGCAATCATAAGGATCTTTTATTTATTTGTTTATACAATGAAAAAGCTATTTTCTCAGTAACCTTTTTTCTGCCATTTGTTCATCATGAAATGCAGCCCGTTTAACATAATCCCGGTTTATTTTATATTTTCTTACCTCATTACAGCCGATCGCTTAATAGAGGATGTCAAAGTGAAAAAAAGCCGCCCATTTGAATGAGCGGCTTTTTTATTTCATTTCCATTTTTCAGCATATTTGGCTGCATTCTCTTTTGTAACAAGTTCAAAAGGAATCAAGATATTTTTTTCTACCTTTTCCCCATTTGCTGTTTTCACTGCTGTTTGAATTGCACTCGTTCCTTGTCCAATGGCATCCTGGAAAACGGTAAGCTCCATTTTTCCTTCTTGTACATATTCTAAGGCGGGCGGAGTTGCATCAATACCTGCTACTAAAATATCGTCTAATTTCCCAGCCGCTTCAATGGCCATAATCGCGCCGATCGCCATTTCATCATTATTAGCAATTACTGCATCTATTTTTTTATTTGTTTGAAGCCAGTTTTCCATTAACGTCATGCCTTTTTCCCGGTCATAGTCTGCTGCACCTTCAAGAACAACTTTCATTTTAGGTTTTTTGTCTATTACCTGCTTGTTTCCTTCAGTACGCTTCACTTGTGCTTCATGCCCTAAAGGTCCCATCAAAATGGCTATATTCCCTTTCCCTCCCAGCATTTTTGCTGCTTCTTCCATTTGGATAATACCCGCTTGCATCGATTCAGATCCTACGTAAGCGGTTGCTTTTTCTACTCCATCAAAGGTTTTTAATAAAACAATACTTGGAATACTGGCTGCGTTGATCGTATCGAGCATTCCTTCTGCAGCCACTGTATCTACTGGAGAGAAAATAATGGTATCAACGTCCCGGGAAATAAAGTTTTCGATCTGGCTCATTTGAGTGGAACTATCATCTTGTGCATCTGTATAAATAAATTCAACAGAGGAGTGTTTCTTTTCCTCTTCTTTCATCGCATCCAGCATATAGGTCACATACTGATCGCTGAAGTTCGCCATTGAAACACCTATTACTTTATGGTCTTCGGCTTTATCTTCCGGTCCCCCAGCTTCTTTACTGCAGCCTGCCAGCAGTAAAATGAATAAAAACCCCATTGCTGCTAACCATTTTCTAGACTTCTTCACGCATATTCCCCCTTTTTGGTTAAGCGCTTTCTCAAAAACGCAAAATGAATACGTTTCCAATATTACAACCTTCTGTATTTTCTGTAAACAATATTTTTAAATAATAATGGAATTTAAATGATTCCAATTTCCTGCTGTATGGATCCCTTTGCTTTAAAACTAAAAATAAAGAAGACAGCCTTTTAACCAAACCCTCTTGTTCTCCTTTTAAACACTTGTCAGTAAGAAGAGAAACAAGCCAGATGGATGTCCATCCGGCTTGTTTGCCTAAACTTACCTGAATGCAAAAGAACCTTCAAATAGATTATTCGAATGACAACAGAAAAGAGCACAGCCAATATACTTCACTTTATAATGCTTACTTTGACAGCTTTGCGCCTATCGCTTCGGCAACTTGCTTCCAATAAGCCTTAGAGTGAGGTACAAACGACTGCTTATCTGCCCGTTTTTTAACGAATTCCTTTTCTCCAGCTTCGTTTATCTGAAAACCCTCCACTTCGATAAAGTTAATCTGATCGAAGCAAAAAGACTGAAAAAGGCTAAAAGGCGCCCGAACGAGGCCTGATACTTCTTCCTGCTGAAGTGTAAAGTTCACTTCCTCTTCAATCTGATGCATATATACATGCCTAAACTCCCTGTCTAGGAACCCTTCCAGCTCGATCGACTCTTTTATGATACCAAGCGGCTGTACCTGGTGAATTGTTAAGTCGAGACCTAGTTCCTCGTTTACTTCTCGAATACCATCTTCAGCTGTTTCATCCTTCAGCAGGTGCCCTGCCGCAGTAATGTCGAGCAGGCTCGGAAAATCCTTTTTCATGCTGCTTCGAATTTGAAAGTAAATGTACACGGTGTTTTCTTCTTTTTTTAACAGCCAATATTGAAATGTTTCATGCCAGTATCCTTCTTTATGAATCTCTTCCCGGCTCGCCGTGCCTATTTCACGATGCTCTCCGTCAAATATTCGCAGTCGTTCACTTTCCATGTCTGTCCGTTCCTCCCTGTTTTATAAAAAGGTGGATTCATCTAACCCGTATTCATTCTAAAATCAGCCTGAATGTCTTTATCCTAAGAAAGGAGCCCAAACTATCGCAGCCGAAAGAATACAGCAAACAGATCGCTCCCATCCGCTGTTGCTTCTTCCTTTGTTCTGCCCTTCATTAAATTGATTTTCATTTATGCTGGATTGGGGTATAATTGGTATGTAAAGAAACATATTAAAAAAAGACCACTGGTGCGGCAAACACCAGCGGCCTTGCGCAGAATTCCCTTCAAGGGGGATCAGCAAATGAAAGTGAAAGGTAATCCACTCCCCTGCTTGTCGGCTCAAGGGTGGATTACTTTTTTTGTGTTAATGAGATGATTGAAACAACGAGACTAGCGAAAGCAATCATCAGCATCAGCGATTGAAAAGTCGTCATAGGCAGCACCCCCCCTGGCCTGCGCAGGGCAGGTAGTGCAGACATTGCCCCAGGAATCGGCGCTCTTTGTCTGCCAGCCGATTAAAAGAATGCTGTCCACCCTTGAGACGCAATTCCAACGCACTTTCATTATAGCATAGAGCTGGTAAATATAGATAACAAAAACGGAACATTAGTTCTTTTTTAGTAGATTTTTCTATTCTTCAAGTATTTCAGGCTTCCAAACCTACTTCTCTTTTTCTTCCTTCAGCTATGTTTCGCAGCCTTTACAATGTCATGTCAATTTGGTTAAAAGGGTTGAAAATCCGGTTAAGCGGCTCAAAACAAGGTACTAAAAAGATATAGATACCACTGAAGGAGGCAGCATAATGAAACGTTCATTTATTAAAGCGGCAGCACCAGCTCTTGCAGTTGGCCTTGCTTTCTCCGCTCAAGCCGCAACAGCCAGTGCTTCTGTTTCTACCCACACTGAAACGCAACCGTTAAAAACCGTCCAAAGTCAAATTACAGTCATAGATAAAAAGCTCGAAGATATTCATGCCGATTTGGCAAGAGAACGAGTGATTTCAGAAGAAACTCGTGTCCGCTCACTCAGCCGGTTGAATTCTCTTCTTTACCAAACGAATACCGCTTCACAAAAAGTAGATGCGTTAGCCCAGCAGCTTGGCGGCGATACTCTCCAGACAGCTGATGTAGAGACAAAGCTGAATACTGCCGCTACGCGTATTCTTGAAGTGCGTGACGCTTTGTTTATTCCGGACAGAGATGACCCGGCTAACACAGAAGATGTACCCGAAGGCGTTATGGATGAAAACTAAGAGAGGTGTAAAGGAGCTCCCTTCCCTGTTGAAAGGAAAAAAGCTCTTTTTCTTTTTCTGACCGACAAATTCAGCATGCACAGCAGCGGTATACAGATATGATTTACCGCCAGACTCGTTTCGTTCCCCCTATTTCATACAAGTCAATTCCCAAAAATTCGTTGCACGACTCATCAGAAAACAAAAAAACAACATGCGGGGCGTCCGGATGTACTGCGGAACCTGCTGCTTTTTCGTTACTCAACCGAAAAGAATGCTTGAATCCTTGTGCTATGACTTCCCGAACAAAAACATCTGCTGTTCCATTCAAATACTTTACTTTTTGAGCGGTTCTTCCTGCCAGCTCAACTCCAATTACCGGTACCTGCCAGCCAAAATGGATTATAATCTCCTGGTTTTCCATCAAATCGACTGTTGTTGCTACAGAACCGGCTTCAAAATCTGTTAAATGCATATAAGCTCTTTCCGCTTTCTTATCATAAGTAATTTGCTCTCTCACCCTTTGTCCCCCTATCATTTAAGGCTGAAGGCCAAAATATTTCTCATGAACGCCGAAAAAAACAGCCTGCTGCCATGCTCTTTACTTTTTCACTTTACCCCGTCTTCGGTAAATAAAAAGCAAAAAAAGACGGTTTTAGCCGTCTTTTATTTGCGGATTTCCGTTGCTTCAAGCTGTTCATTGATCGATGTTTCTGCTGCCTGGACTGTATTTTGTTTTTCAATATAACGGCTATATTTATCATTCCATCTTTTTATGGCCCATACGGCCACAACAGCCGTCAGAACGGCCAAGCTTGTTAATGCCGGCCAGAATAAGGGTGAAACGATCCCTTCTTCATATGCAAGACCAAATGGAGAGAAAACGATATAAAATTCAACCATCAGTCCGATCAGTACGACAGCCGTTGCCAGGGCATATTTCCATGGCTTCATATCAATCTTTGGATGTGGTGTGTAGCTCCATGCTTTTTTCGTCGGGTATAGCTTTCCAATAACAAGCATGATGATGAGTTCTGTTATAAATAAAATACCATACACATGAATATAATTGATTTCGAGCGAAAAACCAAAAAGGTGGTTTGTTCCCCAAATCATCATATAGTAGGTAATCACGTGGAAAACAATGACCACTTTAGCAGCAGCGGGCGGTACACGTCTGGCAAAAATGCCAATAAGAACGATCGTGATAATCGGAATGTTAAAAAAACCGGTAAAGCGGCGAATCAATTCCCATAAACCGTCTGGTGCATACATAAGCAAAGGGGATATGCAAAAACTGATAACCGCAAGCCCCGCTGTAAACCATTTGCTTAAGCTGAGAAGCTTGGCATCCGATAAATGAGGCTTCCACGGCTGAACAACATCAAGGGCAAACATCGTTGCAGCTGAATTGATCAGCGCATTAAAAGTGCTGAATACCGCACCAAGCAGTACAACTAAAAAAAGTCCCTGCAAGTACCATGGGAGAATATTGGCCGCCAGTGTCGGATATGCCAGGTCAATAGAGGCCAGCTTTCCGCCATATAAGTGAAAAGCCATAACGCCTGGAAGCATCATAAACACCGGGACAAGCAGTTTAAAAAAGCCGGTATACAGTACGCCTTTTTGTCCTTCCGCCAGGTTTTGGGCTCCAAGCGTTCGCTGAATGGCATACTGGTTTGTTCCCCAATAAAAAAGATTCGCCCAAATCATCCCCGTAAAAATAGTGGCAAAAGGAACTGAATCGGTACTTGATCCAACTGCGTTTAATTTTTCGGGATGGTTTGTGGCCATCGTTTGAAAACCTTCTGCAATGCTGCCGCTTCCTAGTTGATACAGCGCCATGATTGGAATAAGCGCACAAATGACGAGCAAGCCTATGCCAATAAAAGTATCCGACACAGCGATCGCCTTCATTCCCCCAAAAATGGCAAAAAACGCACCAATGATGCCGATCACCCACACCATCAGCCAAATGGACTGTGTATAAGAAATGCCAAATAAGCTTTCTACATCAAATAGCTTCATAACCCCTAATGCCCCTGAATATAAGGTCGATGGAATGGTAACGAAGACATAACCGAGCATAAATAACACAACCGCAAGCCGCCGGACTCCTTCGTCATACCGATCCCGCAAAAATTGCGGAAGTGTCGTAAACGCGCCGCCTAAATAGCGGGGCAGCAGGAGCAGCGCCATGATGACGATCGCCAAAACGGCGGTGACTTCCCACGCCATGTTGCTCATATTCGTCCCATACGCCTGTCCATTTAATCCAACCATTTGCTCGGCAGATAAATTTGTCAGGATCAAAGCCCCGGCAATAAAGCCGCCGCCCAAGCCGCGCCCGGCCAAAAAATACCCTTCTGTTGTGGAATTAGCCCCTTTTGTTTTTTTGTATGTCCAGATGCCGAGCAGCACAATGATGACCGCACTCGACAACAACGTAAACCAGATATTTTGACTGCCCATCCTATCGCTCCTTCCATCCCCTTTGTCTTTTTTTTCATTAAAAGAAGCGATCCACTATGTATAGTCGCTGAATGCAGGGCGTATGCCCAGTAAGTATGCCATCCTCATACCCATGTTTCGATAGAATAAACCCCTTTTCCTTCCTTTTTTCCATCAATCAGAAAAAAACAGCCGGCTTTGAAGGAACCCTGCTGCCTAAAAGAATGCGTACATCTCCAGTTCTTCTTTTTATTATTGAATGACTTTTTTCAATTCGTTCACTGACTCTTTCGACATTGTTCCATACCCTTCATCTTCTTGCTCACCAATTATTTCTGCCGTGCCCTTTTCATGCAGCCAAATTCTATAAGTTTGCAGCCGCTCCGGCATGCCAGCTTCCTCTTCAAAAAAAAATACAACTTTTACATCTTCCGTTCTCGCCATCGATACTTGGGTGCCCGGCTCCCACTTTACCTGCGTGAATACCTTCTCTAATGCCATAACCTCTTCTTTTCTTGCAATTGTTACCGTCTCTCCAACAAGCTGGTTTTCTTCAAAACGTTCTACGTCAATTCTTGTTAAATCTGACTCTTCACTGCAGCCCGCAATTAAGATCATCATTCCAACAGCCATCAGCCTGGCTATTTTTTTCCTCATTTTTTCTCCTCCTTTTTATCAGCGAAACAGCGTTAGAAAAAGTCCAAATTAAAAAAGGATCTTCCATATCTTGATCGATTGTTTTGCGCTTTTCTTCATCCTGCTCACTTTCTTTTTGTTATTTTTCTCCATTATATAGTAAGAAGAGCTTACAGCGGGTTGATTTTATAAAAAAAGCCAGACAGATGTTACCATCTGTTTGGCTTTTACCTTATTCAATCACATACAGCTTTTGATCGCCTCTGCCAAACGAGCCATCGCCGCTTTTTGTTTGCTGCTAATGAAAATAATAGAGTCTATTCTTTGGATGAACCCATGAAATAGTTACAGAATTGTTTTCCAGCTTGTGAATCTTAAAGAAGATCATTCAGTCTTGTGATAAACTGATTGAAAAGGAGGCACTAGCATGATTGATCAATGTAAAAAAAAGCAAAAAGCAGAGCTGGAGCGGCATACGTGAAAACATCATTTGGCCTTTCTGCCTTGCTGTCGCAAGGATTGTTTCTCGCATTCCTTCCTGTTTGGTTTATGCTTTTTTGGTATCTTCACCCTGTGGTCATTGTTGTTGTATGGGCGACGCTGACCGCGCTTGTTTTCTTACTCGTGTACGGCTTTCGCCAGGATACAATTGATATACCGGCAAAGTTTTTAAAACGGATAATGGCCCTTTACACAGCGGCGCTGCTCATTCTGCTGTTTTTTCGGCCATCAAATCAGACTTATGAGAATATGAATCTTATACCATTTCACACAATCCGCCTTTTTTTAAGCGGGGAGGCAGATACATTTGTGGCCTTTTACAATATAGCCGCAAATGTCGTGCTGTTCGTACCATACGGCATGTTTTGGATGCTGACAGCGTCCCCTTCCCTTCTGCAAAAAACGCTTGTACCCGTTCTGGTTATTACCTTGATCGAATTGGTGCAGTTTGTTACCCACCGGGGCAGCTTGGATATAGATGACCTGATCTTAAATATCGCTGGCGTGTTCCTTGGATATGCGTTGTATCCGTTGGGCCGGCGTGTTTTGCGTGTGATCCGCTAGTACTTCTAGAAACATAAAAATCCGGCAGACCTTCACGCAGGCCTGCCGGATTTTTATTTTTTACTTTTACTTATTCAGCTATAGGAAGCTTATTCACATAAGTACTGTACACGTAGCCTGTCTGGGACGGGTTATCTGACACGATCTCCGCCCACTCTCCATCTTTAATAATGGTAACCGGCATGCCGTTCGCTTTGTATGTGTACAAGATGCTTTGACTTGTACTTGGACCTGTGCGCACGTTTAAGCCCGGCGTGTTCGTGAAACCAATCGTATAGCGGCCAAAGTCTTGTCCGCCCATTGCCTGGTCAACCGTATACATATGGCCGGCAAATTTTGCACCCCAGTAAGGATCGGATGCGTACTTCACGTTTACGCCTGTTGTTTTGTTTCCAGGCACGGAGCCATTAAACCGCCAGTGAGTCGGTGTGAAATATCCTGCTCCTAAGTAATCTTTTGCAAGCGCCGTTACACCTTCTTCTACGGTTTTAAACACAGAGCCGCCAGTAGGATCGGAGTCGTACACTTTCAAGCCGAATAAATTATTGATCGTTTGTGCTTTATCACTCATTCCGTAATCACTTTCATGAATCGCCAGTGTAACGATCATAAGTGCGTTGACGTTATATAAGCTTTCTGCTTTTTTGGCCATCGTACCGAGGCCAATCAGCTTGCTTTTCGTTGTGGCATTTGCGTATTTAGAAAGGCCCATCGCCTGTCTTTCCGCCAGCACTTTTTGAATATAGGCATCAAGCTCGGCAGCGGTGTAATTCGTTTTCGTGCGGCCGGACAGGAACTGGAAATATTGATATTCACGCCCTGCCTGCTGACCTGCTTCATTGTAAAACGAGAAACCATCCCAGCTATAATACTTTGAGCCTGCCTGCATAAATGATGGTGCCGGTCCAGCTGTATACGCGACTGTCTTGTTTGTGTCAACATTGTAAATGTGATGGACAAGCAAACCATTTGATACAGAATAATAACCGCGTCCTTTTGCGCCTTCATACGGTACAAGGCGTGTATCTTCCGGCTTCATAAAATACTCGCTTCCGCCGAGGTATACCTTCACATATGAATCGGTCGAAGTGATATACTGCAGCTCGGTGGAAATACCGCTGCTTCCAATCGCAGAAGCTGTCACGTATGTTTTTTCATTTTTAAACTGCTCATCCGCATAAAGCCTCACAATTGTTGCGTTGCTTTCTGGCTTGGCAAAAACCATGCCTCCATACTCTTTCATATACATAATTTCCCCATTTTTAAGCAGAAGCTCAGCCCCGTTTTTGTCCATGGCTTGTTTGGCAGCATCAAAGGATTCGTACGCAACAGCTGAAGGTGTAACCGTGCCAGCTGCATCAATCATCGCTGTTTCAAACGGCTTTACAATCGGCTCTGGCAGGTTTCCTTCAAGCATCCGGTAAATAAAAGCAGCTGCTTGTCCGCGGCGTGCGTTATCCAGCGGACCAAATCGTCCATCTGTATACCCAGAAATGATACCTAAGCTGACACTTTTGCCGATTGCCACTCGATACGCCGAGCTGATATTATCAATATCTGTAAAGGATGGCTTTACATACGCGGCATCTTTCCCTAAATAGTTGAGCGCATTGCTGATCATAAGCGCCATATCCTGGCGGGTAATCGTTGCTTTTGGCGAGAAATTTCCGTCTGAACCGCCGTTAATGATGCCGGCAGCAGCCGCGGCATTTACATAAGGAGTCAGCTTAGCTGAAGCCGGGACATCTTTAAATCGCTCTGGTCCTTCCGGCAGCTGTAAGGCACGAGCTAAAAACGTCGCAAATTCTTCCCGCGTGACGCTGTTGTCTGGCTTATACGAGCCATCTTCATAGCCGCTCATAATACCGGCTTCAATAACGGCACTCAGTTCTCTGCCAAGCGAATCGCCGGCCGCCTCTACATTATTTTCGGATAAAGGCACAAGCGGAAACAATAAGCTGGCCGCCAGCACATATGAACCTATTTTTTTCATTCTCTCCAAAACTCCCTTCACTGCTTATCTTGTATGTACGTTTACAGCTCATAGCTGCTCTTTTTCTCAAATCATTCCTTCAATACATCATAATGGAAAAAGAACCGCACTCCTACTCTTTTTTTCGGCTTTCCTTTCTTACTTGTTTAGAAGTCTGCCAAAGAAAAAAGGAAAGCCAGCCGGCTTTCCTTATGAGTTAGCTAGATCGTATAATGAATCAACATCATAGCCTTTTGCTTTGTAGTAATCCAAAATACCGTAGTAAAGGGCTTTAGACATCACTGTCTGCCAGTAATCTGACTTTAGCTTGTCATTCTCCTCTTTATTCGTAATAAACCCTAGTTCCACTAAAGCGGATGGCACTGTGTTGTATTTTAATACACCTAAATCTGTTCTTCTTACTAAACCGCGGTCTTTTAAATTCCAAGCCTGCAGCATACGGTTCTGAAGTTTTTCAGCAAGCAGCTTGCTGTCTGCTGAATTAGCCGTATTCGTGGCGCTGTAATAAAGCGTTTCCGTGCCGTTTGCACTTGAACTTGCTGCGGCGTTAGCATGGATACTGACAAACACACTACCGTTGTTTTTGCTCGCAAATGCAGCACGATTATTGATTGTGATAAATGTATCTGTTGAACGGGTCATCTTCACATTAAACGGTGTTTGTTTTAACAGCTCGTTCACTTTCAAGCCTGTTTTCAGCACAACGTCTTTTTCCTGAAGTCCAAAACCAATTGCTCCTGGATCCCGTCCGCCATGACCCGGATCTAAAATGATCGTTTGATTTGACAGGCGTGGATCACTTGCTGCACTTTTTGTCTCTGTATCACGCAGATAAAAAACATTAACGAAACCAACAACTTCCCCTGACTGAATATAAATCCAGTCACCCACTTTATGGGCTGCTGAAACTTGTACATTTTCAGCTAGTTTTCCTTTTGAACCATAAGCGGTTGACGGGCCTGAGCGAATATTCAAGTCGCCCACATTCGCCCACATTGTCTTGCTAAAATCGTTCGTGTTGACTAGGCGAAACTCTGGATTGATGGCACGCGCAAGGAAAACGGAAAAGTCTGCGCGCTTCAGCAGCTGATCGGCCCCAAATGTGCCGTCATCTACACCTTGAGCAATCCCACGTGCTGTTAATGCTTTGGCTGCGCCTGACAGTGTACTGCCGAACGAATAGTCAAATGCTTTCGCCATCATGACCGCCATTTCGCCGCGCGTTACTGGTTTATCCGGCAAAAAACGGCCGCCATCATAACCCGAGAAAATCTTTTTATCTACCGCCGACTGTATATACCCAGACGCAAAATTCCCTGAACCTACATCCACAAAGTTAGTGGCTCTCTTTGTTCCATCCAGCTGCAGAGCCCGTCCAATAAACGCCGCTGCCTCTGCACGTGTAACGGTTTTATCGGCGCCAAATACTGTTGCGGATGATCCGTTTGCAATCTTTCCTTCGGCTAAATAATTAACTTCCTTTACTGCACGGCTTGGCACATCAACAAACCCGGCTGCTTGAGCAGGCAGCCCGAAACCGGCCATTGATAGAATAAGAGCCAGTACCAAACCAATCATTGCTGCTTGTTTTTTCAAACCTTTTCCTCCAGTTCTCTTTTGTTACAAATTTCATCTCTCTATTGGTTAATTTTACATATTGGATTCTATTTTTCTATAATTTAACTTTAATTGTAATCTAATTGTTATTTTTGATATTCAATAGTCATTATGTCCATATTTCTAAAAAATTACCTGTTTACTGGTTAAATGAAGGTATTCTTCGAATCCTCTTATACTTTCGAACTATTAAGCCGATAATAAAAAGGGAGGTGAGACGTATGGATATCGCTGCTTTATCGACTGGCATAAGCCAGGCTTCCCTTAACCAAAGTGTCAGTATTGCGCTGACGAAAAAAACAATGGATATGGCCCAGCAAAATGCCAGCCAAATGGTGCAAATGCTGCAGGCTCCTCATCCAACGCTCGGAAAATCAATTGACGTAAAAGCGTAACAGAAAAAGCAGCGGATCAATCCGCTGCTTTTTCTGTACGCATAATATAAAATGACAATGCTTTATCGCCTTCATATCCTTCTCCGTTATCGATTACACCAAGCTCTTTCACAAAATAATATAAAATGATGATATATTCCTTTAAGCTAGATGCAAGTACAACCCGTTCATCATATTCATGATCCACCTCGACGACCTGCCCGTACTGGCCCTTTGTATCTGGATCAAGGTCGATGGCAATAAAGTTGCCTCCCCCATCATGCTGAAAAGGAATTTTGTTGGACAGCATTTCATTATTTTTCACATAACCAGCCGGGATGGATTGAACCGGATACCGTCCTTTTATATTGCGGCCCGCAAAGTTGACTTCACGGACAATTTCATCCCAGTTCATCAGCGGGTTTCCGCCGATATGCGCATATGCTGCGCCTTCTCGTTCAATATCTTCTATCCAATGATCCGCGTCGTTGCCGTTACAAAGCGTATAAAGCATGACGAAGTCTTCAATCGGTTCTGCCTCATAATGGTTAAAAACCGAGAAAATCTGTTTTCTTTCATTTCCTGGCAAAAGCGGTGTGCAAAGCCTGCCAAATGTCCCGCTTAAAAAAGCATGGTATTCTTTCCAGAGTTCTATAAAGGGCATTGATTTGTATGTATGGATAAATTCTTTTAAGCCTGGCACGGAATGGTACACACCATATTGGCCATGATGATTCTTCGCTTCAAGCATTGCAGTCCCTCCATTGCTTTGTTTAAAGTTTATACCCACCCTTTTTTCTCACATAATGAAGTAATATGCGCCAGGTGATGACGGCCATGCCAGGCATAAATGCCAATGTTTTCGCCGATCGTTACATGGCCCGAATCAGGGTGTATGAATGTTTTATTTACATCGTTTTTCGTGAGGCTTGATAGAAGTGCTGCCCATCGTTCATGCAGCGCTTCAAGTAAAGAAAGAGACACTTCAACGGGCAGGCGGCTGTCCGTAAGATTCGCCCACGCTGCTTCATCATACGGCTTGATAACAGGTGTGGCTTCAGTCAGGGCCAGTTTAAAGCGGATAAACGCATTCATATGGCTGTCTGCGAGATGATGCACAACCTGCCGCACTGTCCAGCCGCCGTCCCGGTAAGGTGTATCAAGTTGCTCATCTGTCAAATGTTCTACCGTTTGGCGCAGCAGCAAAGGAAAGGTTTTAATGTCCTCTCTCCAGCCACTAATTACGTTTTCCGTTAATTCATCAGGCCAGGCAAAGGAGCCAATTGGAAATCTCTCATTCATTGCTTTTCCTCCCCATTTAGTATCATTTCAGCAAGAACCTGCTGCTCTATAAGCATTTAAACCGGAGCAGCCGCCATCCTTTTACTGATAAACGTCAATGTATCACCCCATGCTTTTTCTGCCGATGCTTGATCATAGTTTGATGAAAAAGGATCACTGAATCCATGACCTGCTTCATACTGGATCGTATGGATCAGCGGGTGATTGAGCGCTTTGATTACCTCACTCACTTGAAAAGACGGCTCCTCACTCGGAAAAAACAGCAGGACCGGACAGGCAGCCGATATGTGCAGATAGTTTCGAATACGAGAACCATAAAACCCGATAATCCCCGTCAGGCCTGCTTCCTCGCTGCAAAGCCACGCGACAGTTGCTCCTGCACTAAATCCTATTAAAAAAACTTGTTTATATTTCTGTTTGCACGCAGCAATTAGTGCTTTCACCTGCTCTGCTGCCTTGTGAAAACCAACATGTTTCATAAAAAAAGTATAAGCTTCATTTTCCTGCTCATAGGTGAAGGGTGCGGCTCTCGCAAGTAAATTAGGGCATTGTATATCCAGCCCTTTTACCGACAGTTTTCTGCAGATGCCTTCAATATGCTGATTGATTCCGTATATTTCATGCAGAACAATGGCGACCGCGTTACGGTCCATAAACCGGCTTTCCCTTCTCCAAATTAACCTGTTCAAAGTGCTCAACATCAGGAAACGGTTCGTAAAAGTGGTGGAGCAGCTCTTTCCATTTCTGATACTCAGACGATTGGCTGAATCCGTCCGTATGATCTTCAAGCTGTTCCCACTGAACTAAAAGTAAGTATTTCCCCTTCACTTCCAGGCAGCGCTGCAATTCATGTCCTTTATATCCTTTCATCGAGGCGATAAGCGGCGACGCCTCGCGAAATGCTTCTTCGTACTTCTTTTCCATTCCTAGCCTTACCTGCAGCATAACCGCTTCTGTTATCATTCTGATCGCTCCCTTTCCCTTCCATTGCTAAAACCTTACTAAAAAAAGAAAAAAATAGCAAAAAGCCCGGCAGAAGCCGGACTTAAAAGAATGTATTTTTATTTCGTTAAAATTGATTCCATGAATCCATTCATTTCTTCACTTAACGCATTTAAATCCTCAATAAGCGCACTAAACTGGGTGACAAGCTCCGCCTGTTCGGCAGAAGATGCTTTGATCCGGCTTACTTTATCAGCCAGTGTACCAATGTTATCCGTAATCGCATGCAAAGAAGAAGTTACATTGTTTGTGACAGCGGTTGTTTGAAGAGCCAGCTTACGTACTTCGTTGGCTACAACGGAAAAACCTGCTCCGGCTTCTCCTGCCCGCGCGGCTTCAATGGACGCATTCAGCCCTAAAATATTGGTTTGCTGCTGAATTTTATGAATCTCACTCGCTTCCTGAACCGTTTGTTTCGTCCGGTCTAAGGATGCCTGTGACTGAGCAGAAATTTCTTCACTCGATGCGGCCAATTCCTGCAATTGGGCGGCAACCGTTTGAATACTGTTTTGCAGCCCTTCCGTAATGGAATGCATCCGGCTAATAAATGATTCCAGCCTTTCCTGTTTTTCAAGCGGCGCCGCTGTGGCAAGCGCACCGATGATCTACCCGTTTTCATCCCGAATAGGAAACGCTTTCGCCTGCAGGGCCACTCCATAAATATGCTTTGGTATAACCACCGAGCTGCTTTTGCCTCTTAAAGCCCCGCGGAGATTTTAGTCCTCAGCGGGAATGGGATCTCCCTTTTTCAATCCAAAATCTACTTTCGGCGTTGGCAGGTAAGCCAGAAACTTTTCTTTATCTGTAATTCCTACCATTGTATCGTCTCCAACAATATGCTGTAATTCCTTTACAGCTTCCACCCATCCATTTAACCGGCTCATCTAAATCCCATTCTTTATAAAAAGCTTATTCTCCTGTATATATCGTCTTTACTCCTAAAATATATAAAGGCGTTTTGTAATGAACAGGCATTTATGATTCTGAATAAATCCATCAAAAAGGACCTCCAAACGCTGCTTGGAGGTCCTTTTTTCCCTTATTCGCTATTTAAATTCAGTTAAAATAAACTACTGAACAAAATATATTGATCTCTTAATTTTTCTTCATCGGATTTGTCGGCTGCGTCTCTCGTTACATCGCGTTCACGGGCTAAGATATAGACTCCGTCGTCTTCTGCGGCTAGTTTTGTTAAAACATGCATTGACTGAATATCTGCTGTACCAGGATCAAATTCGTGTAACGAAGCCATTTTTCATTTCCTCCTCTTAATTCAGTTTGATCTATCAGGCAACCTACTGAAAAAATGAAAGAAGCTCGACATTATCCTGACATTTCCTTTTCGTACCGGCCCCGCCTGCGCCAAATACACTGACAGCCACTCACGCTATCCCGCCTAAGAACACACATGTCGTGTGTTCTTCTTTTTTACCCAGGCAAATCTATTTTCAAACCTTTTTCTATTATTTTTTTATAAGATTATATATGTATTGGACAGAACCTGCTGCCCAGGCTCAGCTCGTTCTTATCCGGTCCTTCCCATCCTTACATCCAGCGCCGTCTTTACGACTTCATAATGATGCCCCTGCAGGCTCTCTAAACACTGCAGCAGGTGAAAAGGCCCCGATCCATTCCATAAATGAAGCGCAAGCCGGCCAAGCTGGACCGCGCCGGCGCTGAGGTCGTAGACCGAATCATCCTCTTCCCATTGAATGATCCAGTCAACCGGCGTTTCATGCGTATCTAATTCAGATACTATATGTTCAAATACCATCGGCACGGCCAGCAAATAGCAGGCAGCCGCATATTCTAAATCGTACTGGGCAAATTCCCATTGAATTTGTGTTAATTTAAAATTGACGGCGTGGTGATCATCCACAAAATACATGTACACCGCTCCTTTTTTCTTTACTTTTTGCGCAGCAGAACATCTTTTCAATATACCCACGCTTTCTTGTATTCATTCCCATCTAAAGGGGAGTGTTTCCAAAAAAAGCCCCCAAGCCTATTTGTCGTGTTATGATGTAAAAAAAGAAGGAGACGTACGATGAACCGTTTAAAGAAGTGGGCACGGCAGTTAAAGCGCCAGTTGTTTATGCTGTATTTCGCATGCCGCGATCCGCGGGTGCCCTGGTATGCAAAACTCTTCACTGCCTGCGTTGTCGCGTATGCATTCAGCCCGATCGATTTAATCCCGGATTTTATTCCCGTTTTAGGTTATATTGATGATATTCTTCTTGTTCCGCTCGGTATTTTTTTCGCATTAAAAATGATCCCAAAGCCGGTGGCAGCAGACTGCGAGGAACGAGCACAAAAGCTGATGAAGGACGGAAAGCCAAAAAACTGGACAGCAAGTGTTTTAGTGCTGCTTATCTGGGCAGCTGTTTTAACCTGGGTGGGACTATGGATTTGGCGACGGTAAAAAGTCCGTCTTCAGACAATTTTCTCACAATTTCTTCAATTCTCATTGACAAATCTGCTAATCGATAATACGATTGTAAAAAATGAAACGATAAAACGCTTTGATTGGGAGCATTAAGGAATCGTGATTGTCAAGAGAGCTGCCGCTTTGGTGAAAGGCAGTCAATCGCATCCCCAACTCGCCCATGAGCGGCAAAGCTGAAACGGCAGTAAGCTTTGACGGACGCCCCGTAATCAGCCTACAAGCGGGTTTATGCATCTGCATAAACCAATAAGAGTGGTACCACGGAAGGTTAACGCCTGTCGTCTCTTTATTAGAGATGACGGGCGTTTTTTATTGAGCCCGATACAGGAAAGGATGACACAAAATGAAAAATGTAAACAAATACACGCGCAATTACTTTATGCCGCCGACAACAAGCTTAAAATGGACACAAAAAGAGTACATCACCGAAGCTCCAACATGGTGCAGTGTTGATTTGCGTGATGGAAACCAGGCGCTGATCATCCCGATGAACCTGCAGGAAAAACTAGAATATTTCCAAGTGCTTGTGGATGTTGGTTTTAAAGAAATCGAGGTTGGTTTCCCGGCCGCATCCGAAACCGAATATACATTTCTTCGCACATTAATTGAACAAGATTTAATTCCGGATGATGTGACGATTCAAGTGTTAACGCAGGCACGTGAGCATATTATTCAAAAAACATTTGAATCGCTTCGCGGTGCAAAAAGCGCGGTCGTTCACTTGTACAACTCTACTTCCCTTGCACAGCGTGAGCAGGTGTTTAAGCGTTCTAAAGAAGAAATTAAAGAAATTGCAGTCAGCGGTGCAAAGCTGTTGAAAAAATATGCAGCTGAAGTAGAAGGCAACTTTAAGTTCCAGTACTCGCCGGAAAGCTTTACAGGTACGGAAATTGAGTACGCGCTTGATGTGTGCAACAGCGTCCTTGACGTGTGGCAGCCAACCGCTGACAACAAAGTGATTATCAACCTTCCAGCTACTGTTTCTATGTCTATGCCGCACGTGTACGCGAGCCAGATTGAATTCATGAGCGAAAACATGAAGTACCGTGAAAATGTGATTTTATCTCTTCATCCACACAATGACCGCGGCACAGGCGTTGCAGATGCAGAGCTTGGCGTACTCGCAGGCGCGGACCGCGTAGAGGGCACGCTGTTTGGAAACGGTGAACGAACTGGAAATGTAGATATCGTAACGTTGGCGCTTAATATGTATACACATGGTGTAGATCCGAAATTAAATTTGGATAACCTGCCGGCGATCCAGGAAGTGTATGAACGTGTTACCCGCATGACGGTTCCAGACCGCCAGCCGTATGCAGGCAAGCTTGTTTTCACCGCTTTCTCAGGTTCACACCAGGATGCGATTGCGAAAGGCATGAAATGGCGTGAACAGGAAGAACGCGAGCATTGGACCGTTCCGTATTTGCCAGTTGATCCAGAAGATATCGGCCGCGAGTATGAAGGCGAAGTTATCCGCATTAACAGCCAGTCAGGCAAAGGCGGTATCGGCTATCTTCTTGAACAGGCATACGGCTTTGAACTTCCGCCAAAAATGCGTGAAACACTTGGCTATAAAGTGAAAAACGTGTCTGACCGCAGCCAAAAAGAATTGATGACAAACGAAATTCACGACATCTTTATGGAGGAATTTGTGAATGTAAGCGAGCCGGCTAAGCTGATCGATTATACATTTGAAGGAAAAGATACCGTGAATATTACAATTGAAGTAAACATGAATGGCCAGTCAAATGAATGGCACGGCAGCGGAAATGGCCGCCTGGACGCTGTGAACAATGCGATCCAAAAAGAGCTTGGCATTTCCTATAAAGATTTAACGTACAAAGAGCATGCCCAGGAAATCGGTTCACAGGCCAATGCCGTTTCTTACGTGAGCATTACGTCCGACAATGGTGCTGTTTATTGGGGCTGCGGCATCGACCCGGATATCATGAACTCATCTATTAAAGCCCTGTTCAGTGCTGTAAACAACTTGTTGAAAGTAGAACAAGAACGCTTTGCAGCAACAAAATAATAGTAAAAACCCGTTCCAGGCTCGGGAACGGGTTTTTACGCTTCAAAAAAGCAGCTCCTTTAAAGGGAAGCTGCTTTTTGCGATGGTTCTGCTTTCACGCTTAAACTGACCGTGTCGCCTATTCCATACTTTGGTTGAAAAACAGACTGGTGGACAGTCCAGTTTTCATTTTCTACTTCAACCGTATAGTGTATTTCCTTGCCTTGATATTGAACCGTCAGAACCGTTCCTTTTAAACCTTCTTCCTTTTCTCCGGCCAGCTTCCATTGTTCAGGGCGAACCGGGCATAATCCCTCTTTTTTTAAAGACTCCGTTACTCCGATGTCCGGCCACCTTTCCCAAGGAAATTCATTTGGAATGAAAAAATCCTGCTCCCATTTTCCTTTCACCATATTACACTTGCCAACAAAGGAAGCGACAAACGCGGTTTCCGGTCTTGTGTACACAGCTTCCGGTGATCCGATCTGTTCAATTTTGCCGTGATTCATCACCACAATTTTATCGGCCATTGCCAATGCTTCCCCCTGATCATGGGTCACATATACAACGGACGCATGGGTTTCACGGTGAATACGCTGAATTTCATTACGCATTTCCACGCGCAGTTCGATATCCAGTGCGCTGAGCGGCTCGTCCATCAGCAGTACATCTGGCAGCGGTGCGATTGCCCGTGCCAATGCTACCCGCTGTTTTTGACCGCCGGACAGCTCAGCCGGGTAGCGGTCGAATAGCTGCTCAAGCCCCACTAGTTTTAATACCTGCTGCGCTCGCGCCCCTATATCCTGCTTCCATTCATCACGTGTATGATGATGATGGCGGAGCGGAAAAGCCACATGTTCATACACCGTCATATGCGGCCAAAGCGCAAAAGACTGAAAAACCATACCGATGTTTCTTTTCTCAGGCGGAACAAGCCGTTTTTTCGAAGCAGCCAGAAAGCCGTCTATATGGATATCTCCTGAAGAAGGCTTCATAAAACCAGCCAAAAGCTTTAAGAATGTTGTTTTCCCGCAGCCGGATGGTCCAAGAATGGCGGTAAATTCCCCTTTTCGTATGCTCAAATCCATTTCATGCAAGGCGGTAAAGGAGCCATACTGTTTTGTTACATTGTTGACTTCAATCATCGCTTTTTCATCACCTTTCGCTCCCACTGCCTGCTCAAAGCAGTAAAAAGCAGGCCGCCCGTTAAAATGGCCAGCACAAGCACGCTTGCAAAAGCAGTGGAATACGTTGTATAGCCTGCTTGTTCATAATTAAAAATCACAACACCAATCGTTTCCGATCCAGTTGACCAAAGCAGGCTTGAGACGGTTAATTCCGTCAGCACCATTAAAAAAACAAGGAGTGCGCCGCCGGCAAGTCCCGGAAATAGAAGCGGCAGCAAAATCCGCCGCCATTTAACCCAGCCATGCGCACCAGATACTTTCGCCGCTTCTTCCATAGAGGGATCCACCTGCAAAAGTGCCGTATAGCTGCCTCTAACCTGCAAAACAAAAAAACGGGTAACGTACGCAATAAGCAAAATCCAAACGGATCCGTAAAGGCCCGGATTCCAGCCTGGGATTGGCTGCATCCATGCAAAGATCATGCAAAGTGCCAGCACCGTGCCTGGCAATGCATAGGGAACTGTCACAAACAGCTCCATCCATTTTGCAAGAAAGCCATCTCCCCGGTAACGCAGATAAGCCAAAGCAGTGCCCGCTACAAGACAGATGCCCATCGTGAAGACTGCCAGCCATACACTGTTCCACAAGGCAGAGCCAGTTTTGGTATCTTCTAAAAACACATAATAATAGTTTTCGAGCGACAAATTTTCAGGGCGGAAGGGGAGCCCATATGCTTTAATAAGTGAAAGTGCCCCCATGGCAAGAAACGGCACCAGGCTTGTCACCCCTAAAAACAGCCATATGCCCGCTTCAAGAAGCTGCTGCGGGCGCGAAGCCAAATAAATGCGCGGATTTGTATCACGCACTACGGTTTCGGTGACCCGGCTTTTTTTCAGCAGCAGCCATTGTAGAAAGGTTCCGGCAAGTGCAATGGCGCCAAGCAAAACAGATAAAACGGCAGCGCGTGCAAATGATGATGGACCAAATCCAGCGATCTGCTCATAAATATAAGTGCTGAGCACACGAATATTAGCGGGGATCCCTAAAAAAGCAGGAATGCCAAAGTTATCTAGATTGGTTAAAAATGCAAGGAGGCCGCCGCCGGCAATACCCGGCAGGGCAAGTGGCAGCACAACTTTCAGCAGAACGTGCTTTCTGCCAGCTCCAGATGTTCTCGCTGCGTCTTCCAGCTCCCGTGGAATTTTGCGGAATACATTTACTGTAAACAAGTACACAAGTGGGTAATGAGACATTCCCAGCAGGAAGATGATGCCGCCCATGCTGTATAAATTGGGCGCCCAGCCGAACAGTGAAAACACAGGGCCGCTTTTTCCTAAAAATTGAATCCAAGCAAGCGTCGTAATATACGATGGAATAATAAACGGCAGAAAAATAAATAACTGCATCCATCGTTTTCCACGCAAATGAACATAGGCCATAACCCAGGCCATTGATACACCCAGTACAAGCGACAGTATAGTGGAGCCTGCTGTCGTATATAGGGTGTTTCTAACAGCTGTCCATGTAGCTGCTTCCTTCCATATACTTTCATAATGAGCCGAGGACCACGCACCATTATCAAGCACACTAAGAAGGAGAAGACGAAATACGGGAACAACGAACACAAACACAACAAGCAGTAATCCAAGTACCATGAGCCATTTTTTCGTTCCAAAAAAAGAAGAGAAAGAAGGGGCTTCCCTTCTTCTTTCCGGTGCGACTGATTGAGGTGAAATCATTCTGCTTACCTTTACTGCTGGCCAAACATGCCGCCGAACAGCTCCTTGTCTTCTTCACGTGCTTTTAAAAGCTCTGACGTATCTGATGTAAGCACATTGAGTTCCTCTACAGTCCGCAGCCCTTCCGGTGCCTCGATCCCTTCCCGGATTGGCGTATAGCCAATTTCTGCTGCAAGCTTCTGCCCTTCTTCAGATAAAACAAAGTCTACGAAGGCTTTGGCGGTTTCTTCGTTATCGGTGTTTTTCATAATGCCGACCGGCTCGGTGATAACCGGCACGCCTTCTTCTGGATAAACAAGTTCAACCGGCGACCCCTCCTGCTTTGCACGTGCCGCTACAAAATCAACAACCATACCATATGTTTTATCACCAGATGCAACGGCTTCAAGTACGCCGCCGTTTCCTTTCGTAATGCTCATTTCATTGTTTTTCAAGCTCTTATAGAAGTCCCAGCCTAATTCTTCCTGCCGTGTGATCACACCTAAATTGTAGGCGGCAGCGCCGGAATAAAACGGGCTTGGCATAATACTTTTTCCTTTTGCTTCCTTCCCGGCCAGTACGCTCCAGCTCGTTGGCATTTCGGCCGCTTCGTTTGTGTTTACGACAAGTCCGGTGGCCATAACTTTTGTTCCGGTATAAGTGCCATCCGGGTCTTTAAAATCATCGGGGATGTGTTCCGCTTCTGAAGACTCATAATTCATCAGCATATCTGCTTCTTTTAAGCTTTCAAATGTGACCGCATCGGCAACAAGCAGTACGTCCGCCTGTACACTCCCTGCCTGCTTTTCTGCCTGCAGCTTGGAAATGACTTCTTCTGTTCCTGAGCGGAATGTTTCCACTTTCGCTTCCGGATACTTTTCCTGAAATGCCGTGACAAGTGCCTGTGCATCTTCATCAGGCTGTGATGTATAAAAGCTGAGTGTGCCTGATACACCCGCTTCTTTTTCACCACCCGCTGCTTCCCCTGATTGCAGCGCCTCCTGTGAACATCCTGCTGAAAGTACGGCTAGTGCCAAAGCTGGCAAAACATAATGACGCATGAAAATTCCTCCGCTTCTTTTTACTCCATTTTCTTGTCATTTATTGTAACGGTTCATTGTGAACGAAGAATAAAACAAAAATAAAAGTTATGTTGAGTTCTTGTAAACGAATGGAAAATCGAAAAAAGCTGTATATCAACGGTTTGGAGCCGATTGTAAAGGCACTGTAAAAAAATGTTCATCTTTTTTAAAATAAAAAGCAGCCTTTTGAAAAGGCTGCTCGCTGTTTATAACTATAAAGTAAATTTTCGGTTTAATTCATCCAGCTCTCCCGACATAACCTGCAATTTATCCACCTGGCTTTGTGTTACTTCCGCCAGATGATTCATTTGTTCGGCGGATGCTGTTACTTCCTCAATACCCGCTGCATTCTGCTCGGAAATAGCGGCTACTTCCGTCAGGGCATTAGACATCTCGCTTTGGCGTGTGAGCACTTCTTGAAGACGGCTTTGCATTTTTTTGATAGCATCATCCATAGAATGAATTTCCCCTGTAATATCCTTAAATGCTGCTCCGGTTTGATTCAATCCATTTTTACTTTCTTCCACCTGCTGAAGTCCCTGCTCCAGGAAAGAAGCCACCTCATTCGTCGTTTCATTTACACTTTGAACGATACGCTGAATTCCTTGAACGGATGTAGATACTTGATCAGAAAGCTTTCGCACCTCTTCCGCTACTACGGCAAAGCCTTTTCCTGCATCGCCGGCGCGCGCCGCTTCGATTGCTGCATTCAGCGCCAGCAGGTTTGTTTGATCCGCGACTCCGCTTATAAAAGAAACGAGTGCCTGCACTTCATTTGTTTTTGCTTCGAGCTCTGTTACTTTTTGAACAGATTGGCGTACTGTCACATGCGTTTTGTCCATTTGGTCAATGGCTGATGTCATCAGCTTCTCGCCTTCTCTCGTCCTCTGCATAACTTCATTAGATGAGCCCGAGATCGCGCTGCCCTGTTCTGCAGTTTCTAAAACAAGAGAAGAAAAGCGGTTCATGCCTTCTGAGATGCCGGCTGCTGCTTCGGCCTGCTGCTCTGTGGCAGTTGCCATTTCCTCCATTGTCACCGCAATTTGGCTGCTCGATTCTTTCATATGGTGAGACATCTTATATAATGAATCGCTTTGGCCCCTCACTTCTACAGAGTGAAGCTGAATGTCTTGAAGCATGCCTTCAAGCGTCCCAATCATGGTTTGAATCGACCCGCTCAGAACACCAATCTCATCATTAGAAGCAGCCTGGAACGCCTGTGTTTCCTTTTTTGCTTCATGAATGTTTCCATTTGAAACAAGCGCTGCTGCCCGATTTAGTCTTGCAAGTGGGTTCAGTCGTTTCGTCAGGAAAAAGAACAGGATGCCCAGCAGTAAAGCGAGTGCTCCTAAAAGCCCTGCTATAAGCAGCGGAATAGAATTCTTCATTACATTTTGAATGATGGTTTTTACAATATTGGCTTCTAGATCTACACCAAGCACCCCGACTACATTGCCACTGGCATCTTTAACAGGAGCAAAAGCAGACATGTAGTCCCCGTAGTCTGGATCACTCACAATCTCTGTGGCAGCTGTTTCTCCTTCAAATACAGCCGCTACGTCCTTATAGCTCGTTGTGGTCGTCGGTTCTCCGATCGCCACGGCATCTTCCGCTTTTTCCATGCCATCTACCATGATACCAAGTGAGTCCTGCCCGTCTGCCTGCAATGTATATACGTACATAGCACCAATTTTTTCCCGATAGTCATTGAGCTGAATACGCAGCTTTTCATACGTTTGATCTTTTTTTGGATTTTCTAAAAAATCACTGTACACTTCGGGATCAATGCTTTCCGCAATCCGCTCGGCATGCAGAACAGCCGTTTCGCGGACAGTTTGTTCAATCGCTTTCTTCGTATTTATGTACATAAACGATCCGATCAAAAGAAACAAACCGATCAACAGAGCTGTAACTAGTCCGATGACGGTCCGTTTCAAGGACCCTGCTTTTTTCCTTTTCATTGTATTCCTCCTCACTTCGCCCTTTATTTGCTATATCCTTTATTACATCGGTTTTTATGAAACTTTTTAAAGAAGCAGGCAATTGTTCTTCCAAAAAATATACGTTTTGGCTGTGACCCTTTTATGTAAGTGTCATGGCCATTCGAATCATATCGCGGCACTGAATGCCGTTTTCCCAAATTTCTTCTTTGTAATGTCGGAGAAAAAAATCGCGGTCAATGCTGATCATGCGAAAGCCGCACTTCTGATAAAAAGCAATCTGAGAAATGCTTGAATTACCAGTACCAACTTCCATTGTTTGATAACCCCCGGCTTTAGCCTGTTCGATCGCGTGTTCCATAAGCTGCCTGCCAATGCCGGTTCCTTGGCAGGTTTCCTCTACAGCAATATTGACAAGCTCTATTGTTTCAGGATTAACAGGCAGTAGGATATACGCACCAATGATTCTGCTTTCTTCTTCAAGTAAAAAGCACCGTCCCCGTTTTACGTATTTCTCTACGATAGACCGGGAGGGATCAGCCAGCAGTAGCAGCTTATATGGCGGTGCTTCCAATGGTTGAAGCAAGCGAATGTTCATCGAATCGTCTCCTTGTAAACGCTATCTTTCTTTCAGAATCGCTTGATCAGAAAAGAGAAGAAAATTCCTATTCCCTCTATATATTATTTTCATAAGCACAATCAGCAATATCATACCATATTCACCTTGTTAACCCTCGAAAAATCCTGCTTTTTTTAAAAGTACATGCTGTTACACCATACTTTTAAACTATCCAAACGTTTAAATAAAGAAAAAAAGGGTATATAGTCATGGATAGACTTTTACATATTCGATTATTAAGCTGCCGGCATATAGGAACTGGGCACGAATAAAGGAGAGCTTATGGAATTTTTAGAAGAACAGCATGCTTCCTCATTATTGGTTCATACATTGGACCTTATTGAAGACGGGGCTGTTATCACAAATGCTGCTAAACCTGACAATCCCATTGTGTTTGTCAACAAAGGATTTGAACGCGTAACAGGGTATTCAAAGAAAGAAGTAGTCGGAAGAAACTGCCGGTTTCTGCAAGGAGAAGAAACCGACAAAAGCAGCATCTCCGAAATGAGAAGAGCGATTAAGCTTATACGCCCATTTGAACGTACACTTTTAAACTACCGTAAAGATGGCACACCGTTTTGGAACCGGATCAATATTAAGCCGGTCCGGCTGGATAACACGCTTTATTTTATCGGCCTCCAGTACGATGTGACGGATAAAATTAACTTGAATGTGGATATTGAAGCGGCAAAAAAAAAGAAATTGAAGATTTATCTATCCCCATTATTTCTCTTGATGATGAAACGATGGTCGTGCCGCTTGTCGGCCAAATGGATGCAAACCGGTCTTTTCTGCTTATCGATAAGCTTCCTGACAAACTGTTCAAAACAGAAACGGAGCATGTGATTGTGGATGTGACCGGGCTCTATCTGGATTCTAGTATGACGGGGGAATGGATACAAAATCTTCGAAACACCGTTCGGCTGCTGGGAGCGGAGCTGATCATCAGCCGAACGGTGTTTCTCCCAAAATGGCCTTTTACTTTAACCGGACCATGAACGATATCGCTGACATGCAGTTTTACTCCAGTCTGCAGGTGGCGCTCGGCAGCATTAAACGAAACCGGCCGGGCAGGATGTGAAGACTACATAGAAAAAAGCACTCCAAATATGGAGTGCTTTTTATTTTCTTATTGAGCGGCTTCGGTCGCTGGTACACCAGCAGGCTGTTCAAATGATTCTTTTACACTTGCGCTCGATGTAGCTGTAACCGGTTCAAAGTTAAACGGCGCTACAATTTCTTTCTCAAAATCACTAACCAGCATTGTGCCTTTTTTGCCCGTTAAATCTTCATGACGGATTGTTAATGTCATACGATCGGCTGACAATGTATAAGACGTGGGGTTAATTTCGTTTTCTGTGCCATCACTATAATCAAGAGAAAAGTAAAGCAGGCTGGCAATTTCTCCTGGTGTATAATCGTCTGGTACTGCTTCCTCAAAAACAACCTGTGTAGAGATAGCCGATGTAACAGTCGCTTTGACTGGAACTGGATAATACAAGTTTTCAAATTCAAACATAACCGCAGCATAAAGCAGGTTCGCAAACTCGCCACGGGTAATGTTTTGATACGTGCCATAAGATGTTGCTGTTTTTCCGTTTGTAATACCTGTGCCGTATAAAGCCTCGATATATGGCTGGAATACACCGCCTACGTCTGTAAACGGAGTTTCTTCCACATAATCTTGAAGTTCAAACGCAGTAACAAGGAACTTCGCCATTGCACCACGGCTCAGCGGCTCGCCTGGCTTGAATTCCGTTTTCGTTACGCCAGAGACAACTCCGTATTCTACAAGGGCATTCACCGAACCTTTAACCCGAGTATTTAAATCTTTAAATCCAGCATCCGGCGCGCTTTCTGTATCAAGTCCAAGCAGATTGGAAAGAATAACGGCAGCATCTCCGCGCGTCAGCGTCTGCTGTGTTCCGAATTTTGTTTCGGATACACCGTTAATGGCTTCGATCATATATAAAAACTCAACCGCTTCCGCATATCGGTCCCCGACATCTGTAAAAGGAAATTCATAATCTGCATGATCTGCTGCGCTTGCAGGTGCTGAGAAGCTTGCAACAGTGACAGTAGCGGCAGTAGCGGCGGTAAAAAATGTGTACTTATTCAAGTATGCTAGTCTCCTATCTAGGTGTGTTGAGCTGATTTTAGCATTTACAGGCAGACACGTAAATAGTTCGCTAGCATTGGAAAAATGAGTATGCTTCCAAGGTCTAATGGCACTTGTTGAAAACAAGGATCAATTTCATTTTTTCGACTGTTTTACAGGGCCTTTGTAACGATCTCTTATTCTATCTTCCTTAGAACATTTCACCTAAACATGAAATCATATTTACTGCAGTTCGCCATTTTAAAAAAAGGCTCCGGTTTCGTATTCTCTATTTCTGGTCAGCAATGACGACATCGGCTGCAGTCGGTTTTATTCCTTCCATCTTTATTCCAGTGTATAAAACGAGGAGGAGAATTCGCTGAGAAAGACCTCGTTTTTTACACATTTTAGCATAAAGTACTTCATTTAATTATCTTTCCTTATTTGTTTTATTTTGTAAAAATAAAATAAAGCTTGTTTTCTTTTTTAATAAATAGGTTTTTCTTCCTAGAAAAGAGGGGAGAATTGACCGATAATAAGGATAGGACTGTGTAGAAACGAGGAATTCTTTATGTTTACGTTATCCGCTCCATCGGGATATATCGAGCTATCCGGAGATCATTCACTTTTACTTGTACTGTTGTCCATTTTCATTGCATGCCTGGCTTCCTATACGGCTCTCTCGCTCAACGAACGAGTACGAAAAAACAGTTTTTTCCACCAGTCGATTTGGCTGTTTTTATCTTCTCTTTCAATGGGATTTGGGATTTGGTCTATGCATTTCATCGGCATGAGTGCTTTTTCCATGCCTATGGAGATGCATTTTGATTATGGTTGGACCTTTCTTTCTATTGTGCCGGCGATTCTTGCTTCTTTTTTAGCGTTTTACTTAGTCAGCCGGCCCAGACATTCTCTTTTTTCGTTTGTTCTTGCCGGCGTGACAATGGGGATCGGCATCGCAACCATGCACTACACAGGCATGGCTGCGATGGCTACAAATGTCATCTACCGATATCACCTTGGCCTGTTTATTTGGTCTATTATCCTGGCCATCTTCGTGTCATTTATCGCGCTATATGTTTTTTCCCGGTTAAAAAAGCTAATGGAAAAATGGACGTTCAAGCTTGTTACGGCTCTTTTAATGGGAGTGGCCGTTTCGAGTATGCATTACACCGGTATGAGTACGGTCACTTTTTTTGCTTTACCTTCCGCTATAACAGGCGGTTATGCTGATCATGCTAATATGAATATGCTCATTATGCCGGTAACCGCCGGAATGTCTTTTCTGCTCGTCCTGCTGCTGTTTTCGAGCATATTAGACCGGTATATTGATTACCGCATCAGTTATTTCGACGGACTTACCCGTCTGCCTAACCGTCGCTTGTTTGAAAAAACACTCAATAAACCAGCTGAACGATGCAGTTTAGCGATCTGGCATTTCGACAATCTTGAACAAATCAACCAAAGCTACGGCTATGCGTTCGACGAGCAGGTTCTTCAGCAGGTTGCACGCACGCTGCGGGAAGCGCATCCGGGCTTTACCGATTTGTACCGGATTGATGAAAATCGCTTTGCTTTTCTTGCTCCGGCAGTTGAACCGGATATTTTAGTTCAGGCGATGAAAACAATCGCATTAAAGTGGAAGGAACCTATAGAGGTCGAGGAAAAATGGATTGAGCTCGCTTCTGTGTGCTCCGTTTCTTCGGTCAGCGGGACAGATACGAATCATCAGCTGTATGCAGAAGCGATGGCTGTATTGGAGTACCCGCTTCTTTCATACAATCATGACGTTGTTTTATATGACCCGGCCGTTCATGCATTTTCTTTTGAACAGGAGATTTTAGGAGGGCTTACACGGGCAATGGAAAAAGACGAGCTTTTCCTCGTCTATCAGCCTAAAATCATGGCAGATACAGACCGGCTTGCCGGATTTGAAGCGCTCATTCGCTGGCGTCATTCTGAACATGGGATGCTGTCGCCAGGCATTTTCATTCCGATTCTCGAACAGCATCACCGCATCAATGAGCTGACAGACTGGGTCATTGACCGGGCGGCCCGGCAAATTGCTGAATGGGAAAAAAGCGGGCTTCCTAATCAAAAAATTGCTGTAAATATTCCAGGCGAGTACGTAACATCGCCCCGTCTAAAGGCGACTTTAAAAAAAGCGCTTGAACGTTACCATGTGAATCCGAAGCAGCTTGAACTTGAGATCACGGAGACAAGCGTGGTGCAATCTGCTGAAAGTGCCATCCGGGCGATCGGCTCGTTCCGTGCTCAAGGATTTTCTGTAGCGCTTGATGACTTTGGAACAGGCGTATCGTCACTGTCTTTTTTGCGTCAGATGCCAATTACAACGCTCAAAATTGATAAATCATTCGTTGATCGGGTGCCGCTTTCAGAAAAAGATTCTGCTATTTTAAATGCCATTATTACACTTGGCCAGTCGCTGAATTTGCATATTGTCATTGAAGGGGTTGAAAAAGCGGAGCAGGTACATTTTTTAACTGAAACCGCCCGTTCCCTTATTGTGCAAGGCTACTATTACGCCAAACCAATGGTACCGGATGAGCTTGCCGAATGGCAGACCCGTTTTTCAACGGCATCCGGCGTAAATTAATCCATTATAAAAAACGGCTGTCTCTCATCGAGGCAGCCGTTTTTTGTTTTCATTTAGAATAGAAACCACGACTGCAAGCCGGGCGGCCAACGCTTGTTTTTCCTCGCTACCTGGCTGCTTCTATATAAATTAGCATTCCCCAGTCTGCCTGCTGAATCGATTCTTCGGTTGTGGAGCTTGCGGCTCCGTTCACTTTGTTCATTCCATATCCCCAGATAGCTTTTCGTTCACCCGGTTTGATCTTCAAGCCTTCGTCGCCGGCATTCTCAGCAAGATCAGCTGCCCAGCTTATGGATGTGTCACTTGGAACATCAACGGATGAAGAAAGCGATAATTCATTGCCATTACAAGCAATGGTCACAAGCTGGCTGTTTTTATTTGACAGATCGGGCTGAAGCGAGAAGCTTACCTCTTTAATGTCCCCTTGCGGATCATTCGACAGCCGACTGCCTTTCTGCGCTATTTTGCCGTTTTGCCATATATCGAATGTAATAGCGACATCGGACGGCTTATTTAATATAACGGCATCGCCTTGAATATGGAGATGTGGCTGTAAAGCTTTTTCTCCTCCTTTAAATAATTCACTGGCTTTGACAGCGATCACTTCTTCCCCGGCCTGCTTTTTTTGCTTTAAATCCTCTCCTTGTGAACAGCCGGCAAGCAAAAAACCCGCCGCCAGCATACATGTCCATTTCTTCATTTCTTCCCTCCAAGATTCTGCCTATACTTGAACCATAACTGTGGTGTACGTATAAACATCCGGCTGGTTCGGCAGAAAAAATGATTTTCTTAACGCCGTTGCTTCTCCACTTCCATCAATTACTGCACCTAACTTATCATAAACAACTTTGCTGTACAGAAAGGAAGCTATTTTTTGTTTAAATCCTTACTGCCCCCAAACAAAAAAGAAGCAGCACAGCGGCTGCATGTAAAAAGGATAAAACGGCTTAGTCACGCTGTTTTTCCTCATAAGGATGTTCATGTTTTGTTTCTTGCTGACGTTTATAGGAATGCGAATCAAAAGACTGGCTGAGCTGAAGATCATCATACGGCGTGTAGTAATTGTCCGGCAGCGACTTCTTCTTAACAGCTTTCACAACCAAAAATATGGCAACGGCCACAACCATTAGGATAAAAAAGGCTGGCATCTGATCGCTCCCTCCTATGGGTGTTATCACTATTTTATACCATTTTTGGAACAGAAACCATGATTATTTCCAGCTTCTAAGAATCTCGCCTGGCAGTTTGGTCCAAAAGCCAGAATACAATAGCCGCTAAAAGCACAGCTGATAAAAATAACAGAAACGTATTTACATTGAAATTTTGATGATTGATATGAATGGAAAGCCCGGTTGTAATATCCTGTACGTACTGTTCATCCCATGTGCCGTAACGGTTCAAAAGTGCCTGCCTGATCACGCCACGGTACGCTTCAAGTGAATGATGCCGGTAAAAAAGGGCAGCTGCTAAATGGGTTAGCAATAGAACAATACTGATATAATATGTTCTGGCTTGAAAAGGGCAGCGGCGCAGCAGTGTCCACCAGAGCACTGTCATCACAATGAACAAAGGAATAAGTCCCATTAAAATCAGCAGAGCGGGATTGCCGTTACCCGATGAGGTCCCGGGAGCCGGCGTCATCCAATAACCCAGCATAAACAAACCAAATACGATCAGTGTAAGGATGCATAACGTTACCTTTACCGCTTTCATTTTATCACCTCTTCGCCAGCGTACCTTTTTTTCAATTTTTTGTAAATTACATTTTAAAAAAAAGCTATCTTTACTAAAGACAACTCTTCCTGTTCTATTTTCCATACATCTGGGCTTCTGTCACGTATCCTTCTTTTATGACGGTTTTCATGAAATAATTGGGTTAGATTTCTTTTTTTGTTATTATTTTATTAACAAAACCATCAAAATCGAGGTGTACAGATGAAAGATATTGAGCAGGCAGTGAGACAACTGCTTCCGGAAGAATGGCAGGAAACTTTTTTAAGTACACAGAAAGATATCATTGAGTTCTCATTTACATCAGATGGAGAGCTCCCGCTGATGACATCAAAAGCAGGCGGCTTCGGATACATACCGAAAAGTATGGCGTTTCCAATGAATCGTGAAGGCATGCCCCTATCGCTTTTGGCACAAATTAACTTTGCGGAATTGCCGGCACTTGACCTCTATCCCACCCATGGCCTGCTGGCGTTTTACGTGGATTACTACGATGATTTGATTGGCGCTGATTTTGATGACTATGAAAATAAAGACGGCTACCGGGTTTTTTATTTTGAATCATTTTCTGAAGAGAGCTATTCTCGTGAAGAACAAGCAAACATGCACACGCCGTTTCAAGATGAGGAGCAGTATCCAATTGTCGATACTGAACTGGCAATGATTCCGTTACTGTCCAAACAAATTTTGCTGGCGGACACGGTGGAGTTTGAAAGGACCTTTCACACGAGCAAATTTGACTTTGACGGCTTTGATCCATACGATGAAAAATATGAAACGCTCATCGGGTTCGGTACCCAGCTCGGCGGCTACCCAAGCTTTACTCAGACCGATCCGCGCGAATACATGAAAGACGGAAAAGAAAACGATATTCTTCTGTTTCAGCTGGATTCATGTTTTGGAAGCGGACAGGATTGGGAAATTATGTGGGGCGATGCCGGCATTGGCAACTTCTTTATTTCACTGGAGGATTTAAAAGCGAAAAAGTTCGAAAATGTCTGGTACAATTGGGACTGCTCCTGAAGAATGAACTTTTCCCTATTTTCCTTATGAAAATAGGGAAAAGCATCTTCAATAAAAGAGACTCTGCCGGCAAAAGGGATGTAGAAGGCTTTTTATGCCGTTACATATTCTTTTAAAGCCTGCTGCAGCGTGCCAAGTGTTTTCGTCTTCGGATCAAAAGAAATCCCCAGATGAATCATTTTCCTTACCACTTCTGCTCTTAATCCTGTAATCACTGTTTTGCAGCCCATTAAAGCGGTACCATCAATAATTTTCATTAAATGGTCAATCACTTCTGTTTCTATATCCACAATTCCTGATAAATCCATAATGAGCGTTTGAATATGGGAGATGCCGACCTCCGTCAGAACTTTTTCTTTCAGGATGGACGTTCTAAATATATCGATCGTGCCAATCAACGGCAAAATGCAGACAGAAGCATTGATGGGTATGATGGGAACCGATAGATTCTCGACCATTTCTCTTTGTGCCTTGATCAAAGAATCCTTATAGCTAGAATAACTAATGAAAAAAGCATTTAAAAAAGTATCAATCTGGGTATTGATATCTTTCTCCAGACGAAAAAAGTTGGACATCACGCCTTTATCGTCTGCTTCGTTATATTGTTCAATAAAAGTCCAAAGCGTTCTGCGAATAGCCTGCACCCATTCCAATTTAAAAGAAAGATCAATCGAATGAGCCGCCCACGCCATTCCTTCCTGCTCTGCAAAAGATCGAACTTCTTTTTCTTCTTTATCAATAATATAGCCAACAAGCTTATGCGCATTATTGACGAGATCGATATTGCCAATCGCCAATATTTCCTCGATTTTGTTTTTTACATTCACTGCTTCTGATAATAATTTTTCTTCAAACATCTGACGGTTATGGTTTAAAAATTTTTTTAATTCAGCCGATGACTGAACAATCTCTCCCATTTCTTTTCCTCCTTTTTTCGCTGAAGCTATAATTTCTTTTCTGCTCCTTACTACAAATATAGTGAGGTTTGAAATTTCAGTAAATGAGAGATTTAAGGGTATTTTGTAGAATAAAAGCTAAACCGCAGAGCCTCTTCCAAAAGAGGCCCGCGTCCGCTTCCCGCTTATCATAAAAAGGGAGCAAGAAAACTTTTCTTATGCAGTCCGACTGGTTCTTTTTCAAAAAGCGGCAAATAACATATAGCCTATAAAGCCGCCCAACGTGTTTAACAACAAGTCATCCACATCAAAACTTCCAAATTCAAACAGAAGCTGGATCACCTCATAAAAAAGACTGAACATAGCTGCAGCCCCTGTTGTAAGCATAATCCTCTGGAAGCGGCGGAATGAGCCCGGCAGCAAAAAGACAAACGGCACGAACAGCAGCACATTTCCCACCTCTTTTACTCCTTTGATTCATTCTATACAGCTTGTCCACCTTGATTTTTCAAGATGCTCCTTCCGCTGCAAACGCCGTCTTTTGCAAACCATCAAGGGTTTATAAAAAACGGCGCTGCTCCTTTCAGTGATGACTGCTGCTCTCTCTAAATCAGCCGTTTAGGTGATCATTCCATCCGCTTTTAAAAAAGCGGCGGCATCCCGGTGAACCTGCTCCGAACCCCTGCCGAGCCAAATCAAATGCCCCCATGTGTTGTACAGTTTCAATGCAGCAGAAGGAATATGCGTTTTTGCAAAATAAGCGTGAGCTGTAGATACAGAGCGGTCGTTCAAGCTTGCTTGAATGAGTACCGGACAGGAAACACGGGAAAGATCCTTTTCTGTAAGCATTCCGGAGCTTTTTAAATCCATAAGAAAACCTGTGCCAGACCGCTGACGGCAGTTCATTTTTCGTACCTCTTCGATGTCCTCTTCTTCCACAAGGTGCTTTCCTTCTGCATACGTAAGCGTGCTGAGTGAAAAAAACATTGGCCTAAACGACAGACGCGGAAATGCAGTGCCGACAACTGAAAGCAGCTTCCACGTCAGCCACTCGAACGGGGGGCGAAAAATAACCTGAGAGGTTTTGTACTCGGTATGTTCAGCAGTCAGCCATTTGCCGACAACTGCGCTTTGCAGGGTTAAAGTCCGTACTTTTTCTGGAAACAAGCCGGCAAACTTAACAGCGGTTGGCCCGCCGGCTGATATGCCAATGACATGCACCCGGTCAATGCCCAAGTGATCCAGCAGTTCAGCGTAGCGTCCGACCGCTTCCTCCAGTGGGGCAGGCGTTGTTAAACCATAGCCTGCCCGCGACGGTGTAATGAGCTGAAATCCACGCTCCAGCAAAGGTGCATAACCAAATTCCTCGTAGCAGTTGGAATGCCCGCCATGCACAATGAGTACCGGCGTTCCATTTCCAACCTTTGAATACTCAACGATATAGTCGTTTGTTTCATATGTTCCGATAATTCGATTCAATCTGCTTCCTCCTTATCGAACAAGCCGGGAGATCCATACGCTGTATAAACACTTTTGGCTTCTCCTCTTTTTGGTATAGTCTTTCCCATTGAAGTCCGTTTCTCATGCTCACACCGATAATTTTTCCGCCCCTTAACAAACACTTCAAGCCTATCAGCTTCCCATGACCCGGGCAAACCCATAAAAAGCACCCATGGCTCCAAGCAGGGCAAGACCGAGAAGCACAGTGCTGGTCGACAGTATCAGCGTGCGCGCCGTCTGTTTCTTAAACCGCACGAGCGGTATAAAAGCGGTAAGAATGCTGAGCGCGGTAAAGCCGGCGATGAGCCAGCCATGTGCAAAAAGAAGTGAAACATCTACGATAAACAGGATGGTGAGAACACATTCTGCCAGGAAGAAAGTATCCAGCACTCCAGCTTTCATACGATCCACTCCTTCTTAATCAGCATTCTGCCGGATGAACATCATCGTCTATCTCATCCGAAAAGGCTTCTTCTGAGAGCACCCGAATACCATGCCGCCGCAGCAATGCCGTTGTGACTCCGGTTCCCGCTATTTTTTCGCCTGAGAAGCTTCCATTGTAAATAGCTCTGCTGCCGCATGACGGACTGTTTTCTTTTAACACGGCCGCCTCCGCTCCGATTTCCTGGGCGGTTTTAAGTGCTGCCTTCGCACCGGCAACGTACATATCCGTTACATCATTTCCAGAATGATCGATCACTTTGGCCCGTCCATCGAGCACATCTTCTCCGGTTCCGCCGACAATTTCAGCCGGCGGACGCGGCGTTTGAAATCCCCCCAATAATTCCGGACATACCATCACAGCTTTTTTCTCTTCAACGAGCTGGCGGATTCGTTCATCCAGCCGGTCTGTCCCGTTATAACGCACTTTCATACCCGCCAGGCAAGAACTGACCATGATCATGTTTCTCACACTCCACTTGCATGTCTTTTCCAAAGAATAACATAAAGAGCGGGTAAAAGCGTCTCCCCCGCTATTTAGGGCAAAATGATTTACACTGGAGAAAAGGAGTGAATGTCATGGCAAAGCATATTTTTACCCTAACAGCTGACTGGCCGGGCGGGCGCAACGACAGCGGTACGATCCAGTCTGGCCATTTAAAAACGAAGGTGTCGATTCCTCCTGAAATGGATGGTCCCGGCATTGGCACCAATCCTGATGAGATGCTGCTTGGCGCAGCGGCCACCTGCTATATTATTACGCTGGCGGCAATGATGGAGCGCAGCCGGCTGGATAAATCATCTCTTACAATGACCTCCGAAGGTGTAGTGGACGTAACAAACGGCGTGATTACATATGAACGCATTATCCATAAGCCGCAGATTGTGCTGCCGGCGGATGCAACAGAAGCGGATGTGCAAAAAGCGCACCGGCTGGCGGAAAAAGCGGAATCATCCTGCATGATCAGCCGCGCTGTTAAAGGAAATGTCGAAATTGAACTGAAGGCTTCCGTTCAAAAAGTGCTATCATCGTCTTGAGGAGATGAAATGATGAAAACAGTTGTTATAATTGGCGGCGGTATTACGGGCGTGACCGCGCTTTATCACCTGACAAAAAAGCAGCCGGACTGGAACGTCGTGCTTGTGGAACAAAACGAGACACTTGGCGGAAAAATCCGGACAGTCAAAGAGAATGGGTTTACGATTGAAACAGGGGCGGATTCGATGGTCGCCCGGAATGCCGGCGTTCTGCCACTCATTGAAGAGCTGGGTCTTGGAAATGAGCTTGTCTATAATGAAACTGGTGTATCGTATTTATATACAGATAATACTCTTCACAAAATTCCTGAAGAAACGGTGTTTGGCATTCCAACAAGCATCGAATCGCTGAACGAAAGCACGCTTCTGTCCGAAGAAGGAAAACGAGCGGCACTTTCTGATTTTGATAAACAAGACAATCCGTTTGGCCCGGAAGATTCGGTCGGTGACTTTTTAACCTATTATCTTGGCCCTGAAATTGTCGAGCGACAGATCGCCCCGGTTCTCTCCGGCGTTTATTCCGGGAATTTAAGCAATTTAACGATGAAGTCAACGCTTCCCTATCTGCTTGATTATAAAAACGAATACGGCAGTATCATCAAAGGATTTTCTGCCAATAAAGAAACGTTTCTCGGTGATAAAGCGCGAAAAAAATTCGTTTCCTTTAAAAGCGGACTCGGTACACTGGTCGACCGGCTCGCAGAACGTTCACCGTCGGCCCGCATCTTAACGGGCATAAAGGTAACAAGCCTGCAAAAAACAGGGAATGCTGTTTCGGTTTCGCTTCATACTGGGGAATCGATCCTGGCCGATGATGTTGTACTCGCCATCCCGCACGATGCGGCGCAAAAGCTCTTAAATGATCCGGTGCTCGATACTCATTTTAACGAGCTGAAAAATTCTTCGCTTATCTCGGTTTATTTAGGGTTTAACCTGCCAGACGAACAGCTTCCAGCGGATGGGACTGGCTTTATCGTAACGGAAGGCACCGATTTAACGTGTGACGCCTGCACGTGGACAAGCCGAAAATGGACGCACACGTCAGCGGAGCGTAACTTGCTCGTCCGTTTTTTCTATAAAAGCTCAAATCCGCACTATTCTTCTCTTGCCCGTTTGACTGAAGTAGAGCTTACCGAGGCGGCCCTTTTGGACCTACAAAAAAGCCTTGGCATTCATGAAGTAGCAATGACCGTCCATATTACACCATGGACGGATTTAATGCCAAATTATCATCTCGGACACAGTCAGGCTGTAGCAGGGCTTTCTGCTGAACTTAATCGGCATCACCCGCATCTGCATCTTGCAGGCTGCTCTTATTTTGGCGTTGGAATTGGAGCCTGCATCCAAAACGGCAGGCAGATCGCGCATACCCTTTCTGAAAACGGGGACACTGCTCATAAGGAGTGATGACCTGTGGAGAAAAAAACATACGATGAACGATTTGAAGAAAATACGAAACAAATTCAAAGGGAAAAGAATGAGCGTTTAGAAGACAAAAGCCGTCTGCCAGATGACCAAAATCGCATGAAAAGCGTAGAAAACCGGCGCACATAAGGAACAAGCGGCACTCTTTTATGAAGTGCCGCTTGTTTTTTTAAGTTTAAACTTATGTAACAGTCCATCAAGTTCTTTCGCTATATGGACAAGAGATTGAATGGAACCCGACATGTGCTCGGTTAAGCTGCTTTGTTCAACCGCAATAGCCTGTACATGTTTTGTGCTGTCTGCCGACTGGGCAGCTATCTATGCAGAATCTGCTACCGAAGCAGCAATTTCTTCAGAAGAAACCTCCTCAATTTGGTGTGCGATTTCTTTTATAGCATTATTTTACTGGTTGTTTTTGTTATTTCGTATTTTTTATACGCTGGTTGATCGGCCGGATCACCGAGCCGATTCAAGCTCTGCTCGAAGGAACCACCATTTTGCGAAAAGGCCATTACAGCCGCCGAATTGATGATCGGGTATTCGTAAATGCGTCCAAAGAATTCAGCGAGCTTTGCGGTGCTTATAACGATATGGCACGTGACCTTCAAAAAGAGCAGGCAGAAGAAGAAATGCGCCGGACCAATGAGCAGCGGCGGCGTTTGTCATTCAGTGACAGCTTAACCGGCATTGGCAACCGCCGCTTTTTTGATGATATGCTGGCCCTGTCATGGAAAAAAGCGTTTGAACTGAAAGAGCCGATTTCTCTTCTTCTGCTCAATATTGACTTTTTAAAAAAATACAACGACCGATACGGGCATGATGCCGGTGACAGAGCGCTGCAGCATGTAGCAAGAGTAGTAGATGAGATCGCAAAAGAAGTCAGGGCTGCCGCTGCACGCTATGGCGGCGAAGAACTGGCCGTTATTTTGCCGCCCGGCGTACCGGTGAGGAGTTTCAAACTTGCCGAACAAATCCGCCTGGCAGTTGAACGTCTTGGCATTCCGCATGAAGACCATAAAAACAAAGTGATTACGGTTAGTATTGGAGGCGCCGCTCTTACGCCTCAGCCTGGCGACCACCCGTCTCTTTTAATACGAAAAGCAGATGAAACTCTTTTTTATACGTCAAAGCGCAAGGGACGCGCCCGCACTACAATCTATGAATCTGTAATACTGTGAACGGTTCCGTTCACAGTGTTTTTTTCAAACGGGGTTTCGAATTGAGCGTATTCCCTGTATATAACCATTAGAAAGGAGGATGGTTTGATGGAGACGATACTGCCGCTTATCCAGGACGTCGGCTTTCCAATCGCGGTGACTTTTTACCTTTTGTACCGGATTGAAACGAAGCTTGATGGCGTCATTCAGTCTATTCAAAATCTGCCTGATAAAATGAAAGAATAAAAGAAAAAGCAGCTCTCCTTTCTAAAGGAGGCTGCTTTTCATGGCAACGGCCGGATTCCTGCATAGCCAGGCCGGAAAAAGTAGTTTTTCGGTCTTCATAACAAGTAGTCCGGCCCTGTTTATATGTTTCTGGTTCTCTCATCCCCACTTCGCGCCCCACAGCTTCATTTCTTTAATAATCTTATGAAAATCCTGCCCTTTTTCGGTTAACGTATACTCGACGCGAAGTGGTACGGTCGGATACACGGTCCGCACGACAATGTCATTCACTTCTAGACGGCGAAGCGTATCGGACAGAGATTTTGGACTGATCCCCTGGACAGCGCGTTCAAGTTCTCCAAACCGTCTCGTTCCACAGAACAATTCCCGCAGGATTAAAAAAGACCATTTGGATCCAATGATATCGAGTGCCCGTTCAATCGAACATTCAATAACCAATTCTTCTTTACTCATATCCATCCCCCTTACTATCTTTTTGATAGTACCTATACCATACCATATTACCTTTTAAAAATTTCACTACTTTTCAGTGAGAAATGAAAGCGTTACACTGAAAGAAGACTATGAGACAAAGGAGACTTTTACATGAGCTACCTAACCAACTCCGATCGTTACCTGGCAAATCCTGACCGTTACAAAGGCAGCATGCAGTACCGCCGAAGTGGAAAATCAGGTCTTCTTCTCCCCGCCATTTCACTGGGCCTCTGGCACAACTTCGGCGGTGTTGATACATTTGAAAATGGCCGGGCAATGCTGCGCCGGGCGTTTGATCTCGGCATTACTCATTTTGATCTTGCCAACAACTATGGACCGCCGCCAGGCTCCGCTGAAGCTATGTTTGGAAAAATCATGCTCAGTGATTTTGCTCCGTACCGCGACGAAATCATTGTCTCTACCAAAGCCGGTTATTATATGTGGGAAGGCCCTTACGGTGAATGGGGGTCAAAAAAATATTTAACTGCCAGCCTGGATCAAAGCTTGAAACGGATGAATCTCGACTATGTGGATATTTTTTATTCTCACCGCCCAGATCCGAATACGCCTTTAGAAGAAACCATCGGGGCGCTGGATTTATTTGTCCGCCAGGGAAAAGCTTTGTATGTCGGAATTTCGAGTTATTCTGCTGAACAGACAGCCGAAGCAGCAAGCATTGCCAAGGAACTTGGCACACCAATTCTCATTCACCAGCCGTCTTATTCGATGTTCGAGCGCTGGATAGAAGACGGCCTGCAGGATGTGCTGGATGAACATGGCATTGGTTCGATTGCTTTTTGTCCATTGGCGCAGGGACTGCTGACAAATAAATATATTCACGACGTACCTGACAATTCTCGTGCCGCTAAAAATACCGGATTTCTGGAGAAAGAGCGGATTACCGATGAAGTCCGGGCACAAATCCGTGCTTTAAACGACATGGCTGCGGAACGCGGCCAGTCGCTTGCCCAGATGGCTCTTGCCTGGGTGCTGCGGAACGGTCGTGTCACTTCAGCCCTGATTGGCGCAAGCAAAGTAAGCCAGATCGAAGAAAACGTAAAAGCACTCGAAAATCTTCACTTTTCTGATGAAGAGCTCTTAAAAATTAATTCCATCTTAGCGCGTGACATCAATGCCTGACAGCGGCCATCCCCCTTTTTGGGGGATGGCTTTTTGTTTAGATATTATATCTGTCTCGCACACATCCCGCCTTTTCTAAAATAAGGGTATCGATTTTCCTTTCTTCCTTGTACATAAAGGGTGAAAGGAGGGGAAAACAATGGCACAAGCAACTTTAACGAAATCATCACTGCGCCTTACGTTTGACAATGGCGTAGATGAAAATGGCAAGCAGCTGTTCCAAACAAAAACATATTCAAACGTAAAAACAGATGTCACACCTGATCAGTTTAATGCTGCCGCTGCAGCGATTGCCGGGCTGTCTGCACGGCCGCTCGTATCCATTGAGCGAAACGATACTTCGACTATTAACTAAAAAAGGAGGAATACTGTATGGCTAAAACCCTACAGCTTCAATTCACTACTGCCGGAGGCGGCACGTCCAGCCTCACGATCGATACACCGGTTGAACCGGTGGATACGGCAGCCGTTGCGCAGGCGATGAACGCGATTATCGCATCCGGCGTTTTTATGGCCTCAACCGGCTTATTCACCGCTGCCAAAAGTGCCAGCTTGATCGACCGTGAAGTAACCGAGATTTTGTAATCGTGAAGCCTGCCCGTTTTAAACCGGGCAGGCTTTTTCATACGATTGAAATTGATTTTAAAAATATCCATTTACAAAAACTCTCCTTTAGTGTATTTTTACACTAAAGGAGAGTTTTTAATGAAAAAATATTATATTTTCTTTTCTATTATCTGCTTATTTGTTTATTTTTCTATTCCTTTTCTTATGATGACTGATATGTTTTTCTATACGTTCGGTGAATTTTCCATTTTTTTAATGGGGCTGTTTCCATTGCTCGGTATTCTTTGTGCTCTTTTAGGAAAAAGAGGACAGGCTGCACGTATCAGCATTATGTTAAACAGTCTGGCTTTTTGTTTTTTATTTTTGCCCGTGGTTCTAAGGACAGGCGTTGTACCGATGTAAGCAGTAAAAAAGCAGACTGGAGTGCTGAATATGACAAAATGGATTGTTTTATTTCTGTTGGCCGCTTATCCTGCTTTCTATTTGTGGGGCCCTCACCTATTCAAAGAAAAACAAGTGAAACAGGAAGTGCTCGCTTATTTAGAAAAAAGCCAAGGCTGGAGTGAAGATGACCTTTTATCCATTAAAGTCGTTGATGACTGGATGTCAAACGGAACATCCTGGCGGTATCGTGTTACAGTGGTGCGAAAAAAGGAACCAGAAACTCACTACGAGTTTTACAGTGAAGAAAACGGTCAGGTAAAGCTTTTTTCTATACCGTCCCAAAACGGCGTGTTCCTGCTGGAGCGTGCGAATAACTTCAATCACTAAAACAAACCAACATAAGGACATTTATCAAGGTAAGAAAAATATAGAACGAAAGTAATGGCATTGATCAATATAACTACTCTTCTGCTCATTTTTGCTATCGGAAGGACAATCAGCAGGAGAATGAATTACACTCCACCGAAAGAAGGCTGGACAGAATTTGATCAGATAGGAAAAATTTTTACTCCATGATCTTGTTCGTGCTTTTATTACATGAAAAGAACAATATAAAAAACCGATCCGCAAAAGCGGATCGGTTTTTTTATTCCCGATGAAACAGCCCCATCACTTCAACCGTCTGCGTAATGTTTACGAACGCGTGCGGGTCGACTTCTTGAATCATCTGTTTCACTTCATTTAATTGATAACGGGTAATGACGGTCATTAAGACGGAGCGGCTTTCGCCGGAATATGCACCTTTTGCTTCCGTGACGGTAATGCCGCGGTACAGGTTTTTCAGCATTTTCGCACAGAGCTCATCGCCTTTTGAGGTTACGATATGCAGCGTGAGCTTAATGTGCTTCGTGTGAATCGTATCGACCACTTTGCCTGTTGCGTAAATGGCAATCAAGGTGCTGAGGGCAGCATCCCAGCTGAACAGAAAGCCCGCGGCAACAATCACAATTGCA
Organism: Domibacillus sp. 8LH; assembly: GCF_038806185.1. Lineage (NCBI taxonomy): Bacteria > Bacillati > Bacillota > Bacilli > Caryophanales > Bacillaceae > Domibacillus > Domibacillus sp. 8LH. Next base: position 44,378 of record NZ_JAVJNG010000020.1, read on the forward strand.
TTCATGATGGACAGCAGTGTGCCGAGCGGGAAGTCCCGCTTGCGTGCCAGCAGCATCGCGATAATATCAAAACCGCCGGATGAAGCAGACGCACGGAAAGTCAGGCCGACTCCCGCACCCGTTAGCACGCCGCCGAATAAAGAAGAGAGGATCGGCTCAGTGGACAGCTGCGTGATGGGAATCCAATAAAGAAATAAAGACAGCGATACAACTGATAAAATCGTATACGCAATAAATTTCTTTCCAAGCTTGACTACCCCGAGTATGAGCAGCGGAAGGTTTAATAAAAAGTTTAACAATCCGGTATTCAGTGGCGTAATAATGCCAAGCATGATCGCTACTCCGCTTAATCCGCTGCTTAAAATCTCGTGTGGGATTAAAAAGAAATTATACGCGATGGCAATCAGTACGGAACCCGCCAGTATAAGCAAAATGTGCATAAAGCAGCTCCCCCTTTTTTTCTTCATTATAAGAGAAAAACTGGCAGTTCCTTTAAAAATAGTGTTTTCAGAAAAGCGGCAAATGCGTGTTTTTTTTCTTCTTATTGTATAATAGAAGGAATCAAAGGCAGCTTCGTTCGCCCTTGTGATTTGCCAGAGGAGTGGACCTGAATGAATGAACAATCCCCGCTCGTCCGTTTTTTAGGCGGACGCACAGCCCTATTCGTCTTAAGCCTTGTGCTTTTGCTTGGGCTTACTATTATGGTATATTCCCGAGTTTCCTTTATTTTCGAACCAATTTTCGGGTTTATAGGCACCGTTGCCCTCCCCGTTATTTTATCCATTGTTGGCTACTACTTATTAAGCCCGCTTGTGAATCTGCTGCAGCGCTATAAAATACAGCGCGGCTGGGGAATTTTAATTGTTTTCGTGGCGCTGTCTGGCCTGATTACCATTTTACTGGTGACTATCCTGCCTTTTTTGCGGGATCAGACTGAAGCGCTGATTGCTTCATTCCCAAGCTACGCCCGGCAGCTCGGCATGGATATCGATATGTGGGCACGCAACTCACCCTTTGAAGCACAATATATGGAAATCTCTAAAAATATGCAGACGAACGCTGAACAGTTTCTAGGATCCATTACGCAGAATTTTTCCGATTTTGCCGGGCATACGCTTGACAGTATTACGAATGTGATCGCTACACTCACTAATTTCATTGTCTCGCTCGTAACTGTGCCGTTTATTTTGTTTTACCTGCTAAAAGACGGCCATAAGCTTTATAACGGCTTCCTTCATGTACTACCGCCAAGAATGCGCGGTCGTACCGGGGCGATGCTGATTGAAATGGATGAACAGCTTCGCTCATATATTCAAGGACAAATGCTGGTGAGTCTTTGCATTGGAATTATGATGTATATCGGCTTTCTCATTATCGGCCTTGATTATGCGCTGCTGCTTGCGGCTATTGCCAGCGTAACAAGCGTCGTGCCATACCTCGGACCGGTCATTGCTATTACACCCGCGATTATTATTGCCATCGTGACGTCACCGTTTATGGTGGTAAAGCTTGCCTTAGTATGGACAGTTGTTCAGCTTTTAGAAGGCAAATTTATTTCTCCGCAAATTATGGGCAAATCGCTGCAAATTCACCCGGTCACCATTATTTTCGTTCTACTGACGGCTGCCCACCTGTACGGCGTAGTCGGTGTGTTGATCGGCCTGCCGACTTATGCGCTTCTGAAAGTCATTGTTCAGTATATGTTTGGCTTATTTAAAGCTCGTTATAACCGGTTTTCCGAAAAAGCGGATGATCAGTATGCTGTTGTTGAAACGGACGATGACCTTGTTTAAGACTATGCAGCCCGGGTAAACATCTACTAGACGTATCAAAAAGGAGATGTTTTCATCATGGCACATGACAACAATGGACTTGGCGACAAATTAAAAGGCGCCGTAAACAAAGCAAAAGGTGAAGTAAAAGACCAGGTAGGGAATGCAACAGACAACGCAAAAATGCAGGCAGAGGGAAAAGCCGATAAATTAAAAGGCGATGTGCAAAACCATATTGGTCATGCGAAAGACCATCGTTAACCACCTGCCAAAACACCCGCAGTGTAACAACTGCAGGTGTTTTTTACTTTCCGTGACCAGTGTATAAAAAAGCAGCTTCCTGATTAGGAAGCTGCTTTTTTTACACTCTTTTTTTCATCCATTTGGATAGAACTTCATATACAATCGGCACAATAACAAGTGTCAGCAAAGTTGAACTTGTCAAGCCGCCGATTACAGTTACACCGAGGCCTTTTGAAATCAAGCCTCCTCCTTCGAGACCGAGCGCAAGCGGAAACAGAGCACCAATCGTCGCCAGCGCTGTCATTAAAATAGGACGCAGACGTGTTGATCCTGCTTCGAGCAGCGCTTCACGCGTCGTTAAGCCTTCGCGTTCTTTATGAATCACTCGGTCAATCAGCACGATTGCATTCGTTACTACAATGCCAATCAGCATAAGCGCACCAATCATAGATGAAATACTGATTGTTTCGCCAGCAATCAAGAGCGCCACCAGCGCACCGATAATAGCAAACGGCAGCGAGAATAAAATCGCGAATGGCGCGAGACCGCCGCCAAATGTAAGGACGAGTACAAGATATACAATCGCGATCGCCGCCAGCATAGCAAGGCCAAGCTGCGTAAACGACTCATTAATATCCTGCGTTACACCGCCCATTTCTACATTTACACCTGCAGGCAAATCAAGTTTATCGAGTTTTTCCTGCAGTGAATTGGATGCCGTAGATACATCGTCGCCTTTCAGCTCTCCGTTCACATCCACAAAAACTTTCCCATTACGGCGGGAAACCGTATCCGATGTTTCTCCTTCTTCTACCGTCATTACACTGCCGATTTTCACCGGCTGGCCGTTCATTGCTGAAACAGAACGGTTCGTGATATCGTCAATAGATTCATATGACTGCGCAGGCACATCAATATAAACATTGACGTCTTCCCCATCCCTTTCAATCGTCGTTAAAATTGGGCGTTCCCGCACCGGGTTCAGCTCCATAGCGATTTGACCGGCAGTCAGGCCTGCTGCCGCCATTTTTTCTGGATCGGCAACGAGCGTGTATTCTTCATAGGCGTCTGCAAGACCCGTTTCCACCTTTTTAAAATCACCGCTATCTTTCATCATCTCTTCTACATCTGCCACAACCGGCTCGATGTCTTCCAGCTCTTCGCCGTAAATATTAACGGCGACTTCATTACTTCCGGCGCTGGCCGAGAAGTCCTGCGACGCCCATTCTCCTTTAGAAACAGAGTCTTGCAAATCTTTGAGCGCGTCTTCTTTTTTCTGTGTGAAATCTTTTGTCTCTTCGTTATACATCACATAAAACATGGCGCTGTTCGATTGGCCCGGGTTCATCGGATTTTCACTTCCGACTGAATACTGAACCGTCTCTACATCGTCGATATCCATAAAGTAGCGCTCCGCATCAGCCGCAATATCCGCTACTTCCTCCATCGTCTGTCCCGGCTCCGGGGCGTACGTGACAATAACCATTTTCTCTTCTTCACTCGGCAGGAAGCTGACGCCGATCTTCGGCACTAAGAAAAAGCTGCCGATCAGGAGCACAACTGCCGTTAAAAATGTAATGATTTTATGATTTAAGGTCCATTTCAGCACAGAACGGTAACCCGCAGCAAGCCGTCCTGGCTTTTCTTCGTGTGCTTTTGCCTTAACGCCGCGTTTAAACAGTGTATGGGCGAGCATTGGCACAATGGTGACAGCTACCAGGAGCGAGGCAAGCAGCGCGAACACAACCGTCAGCGCAAATGGAAGAAACAATTCGCCTACCGTACCTTCTACCAGCCCAAGCGGCAGGAACACCGCAATGGTTACAATAGTAGAAGACATAATCGGCACGAACATTTCTTTTGTTGCTTCACGGATCAGTTCTTTTCCGCGCAGCGTCTCATCCTGAAGCGACAGGCGCCGATAAATGTTTTCCACAACCACGATCGAATCATCAATTACGCGCCCAATGGCAACTGTCATCGCTCCAAGGGTCATAACGTTTAACGTAATGTCCATTTGTTTCAGTAAAATTAACGCAATTAAAATCGACAGTGGAATCGAAATAACCGAGATAACCGTCGAGCGTACATCACGCAAAAACAGCATGATAATAATAACCGCAAAAAGAGCACCGAACAGCGCTTTGTTCAGCATTGTTTTCACAGATTCTTCAATTGGACCGCCTTGGTCAAAAGTAGAAGTAATCGTCAGGCCGTCCATATCACTTTCAAACTCATCTACTTTTTCTTTTACTGCATTGACAACGTCCACTGTATTCGCATCGGCTGCTTTTACAATTTGCAAGCCAATTGATTCCTGGCCGTTTGTCCGGGAAATCGATTCGGCTTTTCCGGTTAATTTCACCTCAGCGATATCCGACAGCTTGACCGGACCGATTGGAAGGTTCTGCAAGTCTTCAAGCGTTGTAATATTGCCATCAACCATCACAGACTTTTCCGTGCTGCCAAATTCAAATAAGCCAAGCGGTGCTTGAATGTCAGCTCCTTGAATCATTTTCGTCACTGTGTCTTCATCCAGCTTCAGCTGGGCAAGCTTTGCCTGATCAAACACAACGGTTGCTTCCTCCACCTGCTGGCCGGATATTTGAACGGATGCCACACCTTCAGTGCCTTCAATTTCCGGCACAACCTCCTCTTCTACAAGTGTTGTCAGCTCTTCCAGAGACAGGTTTTGGTCTGAAAGACTGAGTGCCATGACCGGAAATGCATTAATACTTAAACGCGATACGTCAGGCTCCTGCACGTTTTCTGGAAAATCCAGGTCCTCAAGTGCTTCTTTTGCTTCCTGTTCCGCTTTTTCCATATCCGTTGAGAAGCTGTATTCTACTTGGACAGAGGAAGCGTTTTGATAGGAAGTCGAGCTGACGACTTTTACGCCTCCTAAGTTTTGAAGCTGCTTTTCAATGGGTTCTGACACACTTTCCGCCACTTCTTCCGGCGTCGCTCCCGGATAGACCGTTGTTACTGTCACAATTGGCGGCGTGATATTAGGAATCGTCTCAAGCTTCATAGAAAGCCCGGCATACAAACCAGCCGCGGTTATGATGATGGTCATCAGCCAGACGGCAAATTTGTTTTTTAAGACGAAGTTAATTAACGCGTTCATGTTTCCTCTCCTTTATGACCAACCGGTCAGTTCTCTTTTCAATATATATGACTAGTCGGTCAATCGTCAAATAATTTCCGGTTTCAAAACAGTGACTTGTGGGTCATAATAGAAGTAGAGGTGAACGTCTATGACTGAGAAAGAACAACGAATTATCGAAGAATCCCTTAAACTATTTGCCCAGAAAGGCTTTGCTGCCACTTCCATACAAGAAATCGCCACCGCCTGCGACATATCAAAAGGTGCTTTTTATCTTCACTTTAAATCCAAAGAAGCATTGCTGTTAGCGGTTCTGCATTATTACTTTGATTTGTTATCAGCTAAAATCAAGACGATTGAATCTGAAGACTTGCCGCCGCGCGAAAAGTTTGTAAAACAAATTGAATGCCAAATGCGTGAGATTCAACAACATAAAGAGTTTCTTATCATGCAAGCACGCGAAAATGCAATTCCATTCAATGACGATATCGAAGCGTTTATTTTCAAAATGCGTACGGAGACGCATCAACTTTATCGAAACCGGCTGATCGGTATGTATGGACGCGAGATTGAACCGTACTTTTGGGACTTGTCCGCTGCACTTCAAGGCATCCAGCATGCGTTTTTGCATATGACACTTGTAGATGGAGTAGAGCTGGACGTCCATTCATTTGCGGAGTTTTTATTAGATAGTGCCGATGATCTGCAGGCCGGGCTCAAGCGCCGCGCCAAGCCGCCTGTGATCGACTCGCAAATCATGGAAAATTTGTTTAAGCATCACTTGAACGACGATCTTTTCGTTCTTTGGCTATCTGATTTAAAGCAGGAAAACTGGTCTGATGACATCCTCGTTTCGCTTGATGTGATCGAACAGGAACTCCAAAGCAGCAGTCCGCGGCCCGCTGTGCTGCGCGGTATGCTTGCCAATCTAACCGAAGAACCCAGCCTCCACGAGTTTATGCAGGCTGTGAAAAACTATTACAAACTTGGGTAACGGATCGTTTCATAAGAAAAGCCCTGGCAGGGAATGCCAGGGCTTTTCTTACTTCGATTGCGGCCGGAATCCTTCTTCCAGCAAATAACGCTCTGCTTCTTTAAACGATTCAAAGCTTTCTTCCAAATTTAAACCTGTGTACACATTCCACAGCTCATCTTCATTTGCAAGCACCAGCACTTGTCCTTCATGGTTTTTCCATTCCGTTTCTTTCACAAGCTCCTCCTGCTCAATGGCTTCGTCTTCTGGTTTATCTGACAAATACCGGATCGAATCCGATACCGCTGCCCGGAGTTCACTTTCTGAAAAGTCCCGAATATTGATAAGCCCTTTTGAATCAGCTTCATACCCCGGCAAGTCGCCGACAAAAACAAATCCATTCCCATTAGGATGCAGGTGATACACGACCACCGTTTTTTCATACAAACTTTCCTCAAAATGGTAATTAACACGCTTTAAAGACACATCTTTCACTGTCAGCTGTGGAAATGTCGCAAGAATCGCTTTTTTTTCTTCAAATGTAAGCATGGTACGCCTCTTTTCTTTTTAGATGACCGTAGTATATCATTTGCAGCCCCGCTTTTAAAATTAAATAAAATATTTATCATTTCCCCCAAAAAGCTGGCCAAAAGAGCTAAATATTTATCATTTTTTGCCGAAATACATAGCAAGATATCGACATAATACGACAAAAACCAGGAGGTTATACCTATGAAATATTTAAAAATTGGCCAAAAAATGCTCGTTTTAATCATAACGGCTGTTCTTTTTTTGCTGATGATCGGCGGTACCAGCTATTTCTTTTTGAATCAGACAGCCGAAAAGTCGAAGGAGATGTATGAAGATAAACTGGTTTCCATTCAAAACATCGGCCAAATCCGAACGAACAACCGGGCCATCACGGCTTATACACTGGAATTAATGATCTCTACTGATTCAAACATGAATCAGGAGCTCCGCGAGAAAACGGAAAACTTGATCGATGAAAATAACAAGCTCATGGAAGACTACTTGAACGCCAGCAAATCCGATCCGAAAGAACTCGAAATGGCTGAGCCGTTTGTAGAAGAATTTAAAACGTTCAGTGAAAAAGCACTCGATGCTCAAATTCTCGCTGGACAAAATAAAAATAAAGAGGCCTACGAGCAGTACTTAGCAGAAGTAGAACCTGCACGTGCAAAAATGACAGAGCTTGGCACTCAATTAAGCAATTATAATCGAGACACGGCGGCTGTATTAAACAATGAAAACCAGGAAAGCGCCCAAAAAGCGAACGCGATTATTTTAATCGCTTCTCTTCTTTCCATTCTTCTTTTCGTAGGACTTGCGATTTTGATTTCCCGGATGATCACCCACCCTATTCGTATCATTCAGGAATTAATGAGCCAGGCTCAAAAAGGAGATTTAACTGCTGCCGGAACGTATGCTTCTCGTGACGAGCTCGGCCAGCTGACTGCGTCATTCAACGACATGACGAGCGGATTGCGTGATGTGATTCGGCAGGTCGCTGAAACGGCGGAGCAGGTTGCGGCTTCTTCCGAGGAGCTCAATGCGAATTCAGAGGAAACGACGCGTGCGACTGAATTGATCGCAAACACAATGGAAGAAATGGCAAGCGGGTCGGACAGCCAGCTGCGTCAAGTGTCTGACACAACGGCAACGATGAACGAACTGGCAGACGGCGTTCAGCAAATCGCGCGCAATGCACACTCTGTCTCCGAAACAGCTGCCGGGGCGATTGAACGTGCGACTGCCGGAAACGCGTCGATCCGCCAGGCCGTTAACCAAATGGGATCCATCAATACAACATTCGACGGGCTTTCTGGTGTGATTCAAGGACTCGGCCGCCGTTCAAACGAAATTGGCCAGATTATTGACTCCATTACAGCGATTGCTGCCCAAACGAATCTGCTTGCGCTGAATGCAGCGATTGAAGCGGCACGGGCCGGCGAACAAGGCCGCGGATTTGCGGTGGTAGCGGATGAAGTTCGTAAGCTTGCTGAAGAATCTGCCCGGTCAGCTGGCCAAATTTCCGAGCTGATTTCCGCTATTCAAGCAGAAACCGCCCAAGCTGTCGAAGCGATGAAATCAGCCACAGCTGAAGTACAGGGCGGTATTGATGTGGTGCATAATGCGGGTGGCTCGTTTGCAGATATTACTTCTGCAATCGGCGACGTAACCGGTCAAATCCAGGAGGTATCCGCCGCTGTCCAGCAAATGGCTGCCGGCACTGAGCAAGTTGTTGCAAGCATGGATCAAATTCATTCTATCTCAGAAGAAGCTGCTGCCAGCACGGAAAATGTCTCGGCGGCATCCGAGGAGCAGATGGCCTCTATGGAGGAAATCGCTGCTTCTGCCCGTTCTTTAGCGGAAATGGCAACCCATCTTCAAGAGATGACCCGACGCTTTACCGTTTAATAAAAAAGCAGTCTCTTTATCGAGACTGCTTCAGGCTGCCCGCAAACGCCCGCTTTCGGCGTCACTTGCCGGCTGTGAATGCTCATGACCCTAAAAAGGTCACTCCGCTTCCCATCCAGCTGCGTTCCTGGAAGAGCAGGCGTTTTCAATCAGCCTGCTTCTAACTTTGTCTACACTCTGAAGCAGTCTCTTTACCGAGACTGCTTTTTTAATAAGTCTGGATTGAGGACAATGGGTAAAACCGCAGCTGCACTTCTCCGTTCACACTGTTCTCCGGGATCAGCCCGAACGCGCGGCTGTCTTTGCTCACTCGGCGGTTATCGCCCATTACAAATAAGTATCCGTCCGGAACCCGGTCATACCCGGTTTTTTCCTTTAAAGTAAAGTCACCCATCAGCTTTTCACCGGGCATCAGCCCGTCCCGGTTTTCATCTAAATACGGCTCCTCTGTTGCTTTTCCATTCACGTACAGCACGTCATTTTTCACCTCAATCGAATCTCCCGGTACTCCGATAACCCGCTTAATATAATGTTCATCCGCATCCGGCGCATCAAATACGATTTGATCAAACCGATCGATCTTCGTTGTTTTGGTAATAATGACTTTATCATCGTTCTCAAATGTCGGTGCCATGGATTCTCCGTGTACGACAATACTTGAAAATAAAAAGTAGCGTACAGTACCTGCAATGATCACCGCCAAGGCAATCGACTTTATCCACGAAATGACTTCGCTCCAATTCATGTGGTTCTTCCTTCCCTTTTTCAGTTTAAGCCATGCCTTTTCTTTATTGTATCAAACCGAATCCTTTTCATGCCAGAATCACCCTTTTAAAACAGACAACTGCAAGAATACGTTTAGCCATCTTCTGGAAAGGTTAAGGTACTATTGTGTATAAAAAAAAGGAGGAGATCCAGATGAACATTTATGAACAGCAGAAAAACGGCCAGCCGGCGCAGTCACAGTCCAAGCAGCCAGGAATTGAATCTCAAATGGAGCCCCGTCCGATTCAGCCGACTAACTACATAGGCAGCGGCAAGCTAAAAGACCGTGTAGCGCTGATTACAGGCGGTGACAGCGGAATTGGCCGTGCTGTTGCTATTGCCTATGCTAAAGAAGGTGCTCATGTGGCGGTCAACTACCTTGAGGAACATAGCGACGCGGAAGAAACAAAGCAGCTTATTGAAGCAGAAGGTGTACGCTGTCTCCTGCTCCCTGGCGACGTTTCAAAAGAAGATACATGCAAGGAGCTCGTAGAGAAAACGGTGAGCGAGCTGGGCAAACTTGATATTCTCGTAAATAATGCGGCGATTCAGTTTCCAACGCAAAACATTGAAGACATTACTGAAGAACAGTGGGATAAAACGTTCCGTACCAATATGTACTCCGTCTTTTTTATGAGCAAGCACGCGGTGCCGCATTTAAAACAAGGCAGCGCCATTATTTCCACCACTTCTATTAACCCTTATATCGGCAACCCGACCTTAATGGATTACACAGCAACAAAAGGGGCGATCGTCGGCTTTACACGCAGCCTGGCGCAAAACCTGGCGTCAAAAGGCATCCGTGTGAATATGGTGGCGCCTGGCCCCATTTGGACACCGCTTATTCCGGCCACATTTGAAGGTGAGAAAGTCGCCGAATTTGGAACAAATACCCCGCTCGGGCGTCCTGGACAGCCGGCAGACCATGCAGGCGCATATGTGCTGCTTGCATCTGATGAAGGGGCTTATATTACCGGACAATGTATTCATATCAATGGCGGCATGGCAATGTCTTCTTGATCATTCCAGGCAGAAAGGCAGTCCGCTTTTCTGCCCTTTTACTTTACTTGAATTACCCTCAGTTACTCACTACGTTCGTTTGAACATGGGAGATTCCTAAGTACAGGAACCCATCGGCCCCTAATTCATTAGGCTACACCCGTCACTCCGACGGTTGGCAGTACAAACGACTTCGCAGCAAGTCTCCTGCAGAAAATCAAATTGTGTGACTAAACAATAGCTAAATTACGGATATTCCGGGAAGCATTAATGTCCGCATTTTCAGAATGACCACAGGAGACACAAATAAATGCCGCTTGTGTTTGACGGTTTTCTTTCGCTGTATGCCCGCATGAATGGCACTTTTGGGAAGTGGGACGAGGATCAACAACGATCACCTTCTTGCCGTACCATTTTGCTTTATATTCCAGCATCGTGCGGAATTCCGACCAGGAAACTTCGCTGATTGCTTTAGATAATGTACGGTTCTTCAGCATGTTTGATACTTTCAGGTCCTCAATCCCGATGACATCGTGGTTTTTGATGATCTCGGTCGTGATTTTCTGCAGGTAATCAGTCCGTGCGTTCGCAATCTGTTCATGAATACGTGCCACTTTGATACGCTGTTTTTGTACATTTTTCGCTTCTGATAAAGGTTTTTTTTGTTGAATCGCCAGGCGCTGACGACGGGAAAGAATGCGCTGTGCTTTGGCCAGCTTCTCTTCTAACACTCTAAAGAACTTTGGATTTTTGTACACTTTCCCATTCGAGAGAATGGCAAAGTCTTTTAAGCCAACATCAATCCCAACGGTGGAATCTGTTTTGGGCAGGTCTTTCACCTCTGTTTCAACAAGCAAAGAAACGAAGTACTTTCCGGAAGGGCTTTTCCGTACCGTTGCATTTAAAATACGGCCTTGCACGTCACGGCTGTTCGCAAAACGAACCCAGCCCAGCTTAGGCAGTTTCATGCGATTGCCTGCAATACTTACCTCTGGAAGCTGATTCTTTTTTTCAATATTCGTCGTGTAAGACTGAACCTTATTTTTCTTACTCTTAAATCGTGGAGCAGCGCTTTGCTTCTTGAGGAAACGGTCAAATGAGTCTGCAAGATGTTTCAAGGATGATTGCAGGGAATGTGAATCAACTTCTTGCAGCCAACTTAATTCTTTCTTTAGCTGTGTAAGCTGGGAAGAACAGGCACTGTACGATAAGCCTTTTCCAGTTGTTTGATAGGTTTCGTTCCATACGGAAAGGAAGCGGTTGAACACAAAACGCGAGCAGCCGATGGTTTTCGCAATCAACACTTCTTGTTTTTTGGTTGGATATAGGCGAAAGCGATAGGCTTTGTTAACCAGCATTCTACTCACCTCGTTTAGCAGCTATAATACAAATTATACCAAAAACAAGACGGAACTAAAAACGTTTGCTTCGCAAAACTGACATTCACCCCACCGCTTATTTCTGGGCTGCGCCCTTAACGAAACGGAAGCGGGGGGTACTCTTTCAGTAAAATCTGATAGAAAGAAGGGAAATGAATGGATTTTACCCAAAAAAGCACACTCGTCTCACACATTCACGATATCCTTTGTTTTTATTACCCTGCCTGTATCGACCAAAAAAACGGCGGCTATCGGAGCGGCTTTTCCGATGACGGGACAGTGACAGACAGCCAAACAAAGCACCTTGTCGGCACAAGCCGGTTTGTTTACCTTTTCAGCATCGGCATACTGACAGACGGACCGGACTGGTGCCGGGATGCGGCGGAACACGGCATTCGCTTTTTGACTGAGCACCACCAGGATAAAGAAAATGGCGGCTTCTTTTTTGAGCTCGACGGCACTCATGTACAAGATGATACAAAAATGGCCTATGGTCATGCTTTTGTGCTGCTGGCCGCTTCAATCGCCCATCAAGCCGGTGTCCCAGGCGCCAAAGAATTGCTCGAGATTGTTGACGAGGTAACGGAGCAGCGCTTTTGGGACGAGAAGCATGGCTTATACCGCGATGAATGGGATGCTTCCTGGTCTGTACTGGCTGCGTACCGCGGGCAAAATGCCAATATGCATATGTGTGAAGCCATGCTGACAGCATTTGAAGCAACTGGGGAAAACAAGTATCTTGACCGGGCATACCTGCTGGCAAAAAAGGTGCCCATAGAACTGCGGACAAAGGGCGGCGGCATGATCTGGGAGCATTACACACCAGACTGGCAGCCGGACTGGGTATACAACCAAGGTAACACAAAAGACGAATTCCGGCCGTACGGCTTCATTCTCGGCCATCAGCTTGAATGGAGTAAGTTGCTTCTCTGGCTGGATCGTCACCGTTCAGAATCCTGGATGCTTGAGACGGCAGAAGACCTGTACCGAAACGGCTGGGGATATGGACACGACGCTGAGCACGGTGGTATTTACTACTCTCTTTCCCCGGAGCGTGAAGTGATTGATACCGATAAAAATTACTGGGTGATTTCTGAAGCCCTCGCCGCTGCCGCTCTTTTAGGCGCAAAAACCGGTCATGATCCATATTGGGACCATTATCGCCAGTTGTTTGCTTATGCTTCGGAGTATTTTATCGATCATACACACGGCGGCTGGTATACGCTGCTGAATGAACAAAATGAGCGGTACGAAGGAGAAAAAAGCGTTGCCCCTAAAGCTGACTACCATCCGGCGGCAGCCTGTTATCAGGCGATTCTTGCTTTATCATAAAAAAGCCCACAGCATGAAAAAACGATCCCCTTACACTAGGGGATCATTTTCGGTCAGACGTTCTTTTACGGAAGACGCGTCTCTGTGTCTTTTAAACGATTTTGGTCATCAGGCATACGGTTTTTATCAGCCGTTTTTTGCGCTTCTTGTTTCTGGGCTTCTTTCATGTTTTCCTTTTGCTTGTTTGTTAATTCTTTTGGATGGTCCATGAAATATCACTCCTTTGTTATGACTGTTCCCGGTCTGATGAGGTATAAACGTCCTTTTTAAAGAGTGGTTTCATTACTGAACCGCCATTCTTCCGTGAAGCCCGTCCAAATAAGCAAGCACCTGGCCGCGCATTTCCGGCCGGCTGAGCGCCATTTCAATGCCGGCACGCAGATAACCGAACTTGTCGCCGATATCATAACGCTGCCCCTCAAGTAAAACGGCATGAATCGGGGAAGCAGCACACTGTTTCCGAAGTGCATCCGTCAGCTGAATCTCTCCTCCTGTACCACGCTCTAAAGATTCTAAAACAGGAAAAATAGATGGATTGAGCACATAACGTCCCATAACCGCAATCATCGACGGCGCTTCGTCAACAGATGGTTTTTCCACCAGATCAGCCAGTTCGTACACAGAACCTGTGCAGGAACGGGGGTCGATAATACCGTATTTTGATACATCCTCCGGCGCAACATGCTGTACGCCGACAACATCGGTCTCCACCTTTTCGTGCACATCCATCAGCTGGCGAAGCGCCGGCTTTTTAGACATCATTAAGTCATCTCCTAAAAGTACTGCAAACGGTTCATCGCCGATAAATTGACGGGCGGAAAGAACAGCGTGTCCCAGACCCAAAGGCTCTCTTTGCCGGATATAATGAATGGAAGCTAGATTCGAAATCCCCTGCAGTTCTGCCAGTATCTCATTCTTCCCTTTTTCCTCTAATGTTTGTTCCAATTCAATCGAGCGGTCAAAATGATCCTCAATCGATCTTTTGTTGCGCCCTGTCACAATAATAATGCTTTCGATGCCCGAGGCAACTGCTTCTTCCACAATATATTGAATGGCCGGCTTATCAACAACCGGCAGCATTTCTTTTGGCTGTGCTTTCGTAGCAGGCAAAAATCTTGTTCCAAGTCCTGCTGCTGGAATGACGGCTTTTTTAATGGTCATATTGATTTTCTCCTTTGCTGCCTGAACACCCAGAAACGGCTGCCGAAAAACGTGACGGACAAGCCGCTGAGTGTGGCGATGGTTTTACTAATAAAAAGCGGCTGCCCGCTTAAAAGGGATAGCAGAAACGTCGACATACAAAGAGCAATCACATTTAGAAGGATAAACTTTGTTATTTCCTCTATATGTATTCGCCCGCTTGCTTTAAATGTCCATGACCGGTTCCAGACGAAACTGTTGAGCGTGCCTGCACTGTAGGATAATACTTGTGCTAACAAGTACGGCACACCAACCGACCAAAGCGTGAAAAAAATGAGCATATCGATCGCTGTATTTAACACGCCTACAATCCCAAATTTCATCACTTCATTTAAATTTCGCATAGCGGGTCACAACGTCGCTTTCATGTTCGGATTGACGGCTGTCACGCAAAATATATAACGGCCGGTTTTTTGCTTCGTCGTAAATGCGGCCGATATATTCTCCAATGACGCCCAGCATAATCAGGATGACACCGTTGAAAAACAGCATTGTCAGCAGTAAGGATGACCATCCTGGAGTCGTTGTGTCTGTAAACAAGCGCTGATACAAGACGATCAAAATAGCCAGTGAGCTTGCTGCTGACAGCATGACGCCAAGCAGGCTTGCCAGCTTCAGCGGTTTATAAGAAAACGAGGTGATGCCGTCCATTGAAAACTTCAGCATTTTTTTGAGCGGGTATTTTGTTTCGCCGGCCAGCCGTTCGTCCCGTTCATATTCAATCGCGGTTTGTTTAAAGCCAACCCAGCTGACAAGACCGCGGACAAAGCGGCTTTGTTCTTTCATGCTCTTCAGCTGGTCGCATACTTTCCGGTCGAGCAGGCGGAAATCGCCGGTATCGAGCGGAATATCGATATCGGTAGACGCCCGCAGCAGCCGATAAAACATTTTCGCGGTTTGTTTTTTGAAAAAGGTCTCTCCTTTGCGTTTTGTCCGCTTGGCGTACACAACGTCATAGCCTTCTTTCCATTTCTCAATCATGTCTAGAATGAGCTCCGGCGGGTCCTGTAAATCAGCATCTATAACCACGATCGCGGAGCCGGCAGCATGATCCATGCCGGCTGTAATCGCAATCTGGTGTCCGAAATTACGAGAGAAATCAAGATATTTTACATGGCGGTCCTGCACCGCAATCTCTTTTAAAATATCAATGGTCGCATCCTGGCTGCCGTCGTTCACAAACAGCAGCTCATACGAACCGTCTGCCTGATCCATCACCGCTTTAAGGCGGCTGTACGTTTCACGGATCACTAATTCTTCATTGTACACTGGGATAATAATGGAGTATTTCATATCCTCACGCTCCTTCATAAACATATAAACCGCTCCAGTCATCAGATGTGACTTCCTTGCAATGCTCCTGAATCCATTCGGTTACTTCACTATTTTGGCTGCCTCCCGGTCCGCCGCCTGATGTCATAAAAAATTTCACTTCTCCGCTGGCTGTCATTTCTTCCAGTTTTTCAACCGTCATAGCCGGATCGGAGCCGCCAAATCCTCCCATAGCCAAGGCTGTGTAGTCCGTATTCAAAATGATGCTGGCAGCAGAATTGGCATTTTGCACTGCAACTAAGTAGGTTTCGCCTGTATTATTTTCTTCCAGGTAGCTGATCAGCTCTTCGCTCATCTCTCCGCCCATACCACCGCCGCCGCGGCCGTCCGAACTGTTTTCATCTGTCCCGTCAGGACGCTCCATTCCAGCTGGCATTTCACCATCTTGAGGCATTTCCATTCCTTCCGGCATCTCTCGACGTTCACCATCTGCTGCCATCGCCACACCTCGGTCAGCGAATACACCGCCACCGCCCGGTCCGCCTGCTGTAGCAGGTCCAGCGGTTGGCATAATGCTGTTTGTCGTACCCGCCATAACGGGTATGACCGCCCAGTAAGCTGGCATTAAAAGCAGCCCCAGCATCGCTGCTGTCCGGACATGATGGACATATTTTGTCGTGATAATCAGCAGGATACAGACAATCAATCCGAGAGCCAGCACTCCGCCGATCAGCCACGGCTGAATCGAGTCAATATTTTGATAAAGTACGTATGCTTCAAAAGCGAATGTGACCAGCAGCGCTATCGGAAACAGCAGGCGGCTCCAGTTCTTTTTCTCTTTGTACAGTCCCCACAGCACCGCGCCGCCAACAGCTGTTAAAGCCGCAACAGCCGGTCCCATCATGCTTAAATAGTAGCGGTGGTAAAAGCTTGCGATGCTAAAAAAGCCCATCATTGGCAGCAGCCATGCCAGCCAGAAGATAGCGAATTTATGCTGCATCGTAAGTGCTCTTTGGCGCTTGATCGACACCGCTATTCCGATTAAGCCGAACAAGACAAATGGAAGCAGCCAGCTCGACTGTCCAGACATCGAATCTGAGAACAAACGCAGAACACCTGCTTCGCCAATATCTTCACCGCCGGCTCCTTGGGAAGAGTTGTTATTCAGTAAGCTGCCCGATTTATCATCGGTACCGCCGCTTTTTGATTGGTCCCCGGTCAGCCGCTGAATCCCGTTATAGCCAAATGCCAGCTCCAGCACTGAGTTTGTCTGGCTTCCACCGATATAGGGACGGTTCTCTTCCGGCGTCAGCTGTACCGCTGTCGCATAGGAAACAGAAACACCCAATAAAACGACTGTTGCCATAACCAAGTGAACAATTCGTTTTTTCCAGTTGTGCTGCGCAGCGATTAAATAAAAAAGATAAAAAGCCGGTACAACCATGTACGCCTGCAGCATTTTAATGTTAAAGCCGATCCCAATCAACACCATGGAAAGGAGCAGCCAGCTGATTTTTTTTTGCTGAACCGACTTCATGAGCGCCCATACAGCAAAAAGCAGTGTTAAAATCAGCATCGCATCTGTATTGTTCGTCCGTGTTACCGCAACGAAGATTGGCGTTACCGCCAGCACAAGCCCGGCCCAGCGTGCGGTTTTCATACCAAATACGGGTTTGACAATCGTATATAAAACAAAAACGGATAATACACCGGCGATCGCTTCCGGAAGCAGCACGCTCCAGTCACTCACGCCAAAAATTTTCGCGCTGATCGCTTGAACCCAAAGAGCGACCGGCGGCTTATCCACCGTAATAAAATTGCCTGAGTCCAATGACGCGTAGAAAAACGACTTCCAATTGGTCGTCATGCTTTTTACAGCCGCCGTATAATACGAGTTGGATCCTGATGCCCCTATGTTATAAAAATTCAATATCGCTGACAGCGCTAAAATCACCGCGAGCCACGGATCAAACCGTTTCTTCATTCTCTTCACACTCCATTTTCTTCTTTCGATATTCTGAAGTGTAAACCGCGTTGGTGAAAGAACGGTGAAAAGAAACGGTTTTTTGTAAGAGAAAAACGCCTATGCCTCATTGGCACAAGCGCTTTTTGTTAATCCTGGTTTCCATACATCAATTCCGTACTATGGCTGTACAGCTCAATGGTGTTGCCAAAGGGGTCCTGGCAGTACTGTAGAAAGTACGGCTTGCCGGGGCGGGTGTTCCACTTTTGGCTGATCCGCTTCCCTCCCCCCTCTTCAATTCATTCGGCGGCCGCATCCACATCATCTACTATCAGACAAAGATGAAAAAATCCGGTGTGGTATCTTTCCGGTTCTCTTCGTTCCATCCTCGGCTCCATAAATTCGAACAGCTCCAGCCCTACCCCATTTCCGGCTGTTAAGTGGGCATTTTTCACCCTCTTTATGTGCTGCCCCTGTAGATCCTGTGTCATATTAGGCTTTTCTTCTTCCGACGCATCAAAGAAATACAGCCCGGTAATGATTACAAATCCGAGGGTCTTCTCATACCAATCAACCGCTTTCTCCAAATCTGGCACCGCAAACCCTACATGTGTAATGACAATCATCTTTTTTCCTCTTTTTTTTTACGTCTTTACCCCGTCTTGAGGTTTACAATAGTCCAAAAAGCGAGTACACTACCGCAAACGGAGGTGTAAAAGGATGGAAAAGGAGATTTTGGCAGCATTACGGAGCATTGAACAGGAATACGATGTGAAGGTACTATACGCCTGTGAATCAGGGAGCCGTGCATGGGGGTTTCCATCTCCGAACAGCGACTGGGATGTTCGCTTTTTTTATATACACCGCCCAGAAGTGTATCTCAGTATTGACCCTGTAGGTGTCGGAAAAAAACGTGACGTAATTGAACGCCCGATTCATGATGAGCTTGATATAAGCGGCTGGGACCTGACCAAGACACTTAAGCTGTTTCGTAAATCCAATCCGCTGCTTTTGGAATGGCTGTTCTCCGATATTGTATATGAAGAACCGTACCAAACCGCCGGGCAGATGAGACAAATGAGCGGCAGCGTGTTTTCACCGGTTTCCTGTATGCATCATTACATGAACATGGCAGCCAGCAACTACCGGGCTGTGCACAAAAAAGAAAACAGCAAACTTAAACAATATTTTTATATCCTGCGCCCGGTGCTCGCAGCTAAGTGGATTGCTGAGCGGCAGACTATCCCTCCTTTTCCGCTCGGTTCCCTGCTAGACACGCTGATCAAAGATAAAGCCCTAATGACAGCCATCCAGCAGCTTGCCGCACGAAAAACTGCGGGTGAAGAGGGAAACGGTGGATCTGGCATCACCCTCATAGACGCATTTCTTGAACGGGAGATAGAAGAGCTTCGAAGCCGTGCTGCGTCCCTCAAGCAGCCGTCAGAGAATCCAACAGAACGGTTAAACGATTTGTTCCGCCAAACATTGAAGGAGGTGTGGAGTGAATGAAAAAAATCACCTTGCAGCCACACAGCTTAACGAATGCAGACCGAATTTTCACGCTGACTTCTGCGCCCGAGATAAAGGAAGCGCTTGGCCTGCAAGTAAATACAGTCCATGACACGATTGACTTTTTGCAGGCAGTGATGGCGGAAGAGCTGGAAGGAAAAACAGTGTCACGGGCGATAATCAATGAGAATGGTGAACTAATCGGCATTACAACTTTAATGTTCATTGACCGGGAAAGCGGCTCATGCAGTCTCGGCACATGGATTGGACATGAATATTGGGGACAGAGCTATAACAAGGCTTCTAAATGCGCTATTTTGCAGACAGCTTTTGCAGAACTGGGCCTTAACCGCGTTTTTATCGGTGCGCGTCTTGTGAACAAACGGTCACAGGCCGCACAAAAAAAACTGCCGTTTGTTACATGGAACGTCGAAGCGGATTATCCGGACGTACATGCAGCGCTTGAAGAAAAAGAAGGACAGCCCTGCTTGTTAAACGTTGTGTACCGGGCTGATTTTCCGCTCGTCCGCCCGGCACACAACGAAGATATTCCGGCCGTCCAGGCTGTCGCACGGGCTGCCTGGCATAATACATATGAAAAGATCATTCCACGGCCTGTGCAGGATGCTTTTTTGGATCGTGCTTATGCGGTAAACCAGATTAAGGAGCGATTCCAGAGCTTGTTTTTTGTGGCGGAATGCGGCGGGCAGGTGGTTGGATTTGCAAACGCCGTGCAAGAAGGACCAAGTGCCAGTTTGCAGGCGATCTATCTTCATCCGGATGTCCAGAGGCAAGGGATCGGCATACGGCTGCTGGATGAAATGATCAATCATTTAGCCAAACCCTGCACTATAACTGCTGAGGTAGAAAGCGGCAACGTGTCTGGGGAGCGATTTTACGAGACGAACGGTTTTTCCTTTGTAGAAGAATACAAAGAAAGCTTTTTAGGTCATACATGGCATACGAAAAGGATGGAGCGGAAATGCGGACAAATAAAAAAGGGTGTCTCCTCATGAGATACCCTTTTTCAACACACTTTTTCTCTATGTATATCTAACTCTCTGCGCTCAAGCTCTTCTTCGAGCAACAAGAGAAAATCGCGATCCAAATCCAGTTTCACTGCTTTTTTATACGCTTCCACAATAAACTCATCCGTTTGCTCTTTCATTGTTAAACGCTTCCCCCTTTTCTAAAAGAACATATACCTTCCTATGTCCTTCTTCAAACCTTTTTTATCAAAAAAAAAACCGTCCCTTAATTGGACGGCTCATTTTTCATATACTGTACCCAATCGGCTGGCTGAATTTGACCGGATACATCCAGAATCTTTTCCATTACCCGTTCCCGCTCCGCTCCTTGAAGCAGGGTCGGCTGGTAATCATTCCGATCTGTTCGTGAAGAAATGGAAAAAGGCACCACATTGATATCTTTTCCATCTGTCAGCTTTCCATCTTTTACTTCAAACGTCTGCTGGAACACGTACGTGTCTTTATCGGACGGATTGCGATTTCCGCCAAACATGAAGTTACCAAGACTGTAAACAATGAATTTACCGTTGTATTCTTCAATTCCCTGTACCACATGCGGATGATGCCCTACAACAAGGTCAGCCCCGGCATCGACCGCAAATCGCGCCAGTGTCTTCTGCGATTCTTCCGGCACGTAGCTTCTCTCCACTCCCCAATGAAAATGAACGATCACGATCGCCGCGCCCTTTTCCCGCATCTGAGCAATATCCTTTTTCACCTGATCGCGGATCTCCACCGTATCGGCCCAGCCTTCATAGCCGAGCGCACCGACTTTCACACCCTTCACTTCTGTTAAAAAGGAATCTTCATAACCAAAAAAGCCAATGTTCGCTGCTTTTAAATTCGCCTTTGTATCCTCATATCCTTGCTCCAGGTAATCAAAAATATGATTGTTGGCCACATTTACTGCTTCTATACCGGCATTCGTTAAAATCTGCGTATATTCCGGATCTCCTTTAAAGCGGAACTTTTTTTCTGCTTTTTCTGTCGCTTCGGTCAGCGTCGTCTCTAGGTTTACCGTTGTCAAGTCATCGCGCTCGAAAATACCGTTCAGCCCTTTTGTAAAATGAGCTAAGCCATTCCGCTCTGCTTCATCTGGAAATGATCCGGCATATGTAAATGTCTCATCCGTTCCAAGTGTAAAATCTCCTGCTGCACTCACTGTAATCGATACAGGCGTCGTTTCTTTTTGAGAAGCCGTTGTTTCATCCAAAATACCTTTTGGTACTCCTTGTGCCTTTTCTTTCGTCACCATTATATTTAACGCAACAGCTGCGGCAACAGCTAAACATAAGCCGAAAAGCGACACTCTGACCCAGCGTTTCAGCCGGCGGCGCTTTCTTCTTTCCATCCTTCTTTGTTCTGGCATAATGTACCTAATCCCCCTGATCCCTATTTATACCATTATACAACATTTTCGGCCAAAATAGGGGATCAATGGTGGTGCTTCATATCTACGGAAGGCTCGTCCTCCTCAAGATTCGCTTCTACGCCCACCCATATTTTTTTGGTTGGCATAATATGCTGTCCATTCGTTTGAATATCCGCTTTTACAAAATAAATCCCTTTTTCTATAATCCTTTTTTGTGCTGTAAAAACCCCATCTTTTTCTTCCTGCATCAGCAGCGTGTCCCTTTGTCCGCCCTCTGGCCAAAAAGAAACCGATACGTCCGCACCCGGTGATGTGGTAACTTGTATATGGCCGGCTGATACATCAATCGCTGCATCGAGTTTTTCCTCTGTGACATACTGATCCGCTGAATCGGGATCAAGGCTGCAGCCGGACAGTAAAAATAGACTGCCAAAGATGATCCACTTTCTCATGCTGCGAATCCTCCTCTTACCCGCTTTGCGATTTGATCAATGATCAATACAATAAGCATAGATGCGCCCGCAAGTGGAAACAAAATACCAAGCATGATAATCAATGCCCATAATCCTTTTGCCACTCCCGCTGCAGGACGCGCGGGTGCGCCGTGCTTTCGCTTTCGCCATAGAAGCAGTCCGCTTACAATAACAAGTACCATCCCTATACAAACTGCAAGCCCAATCAGCTTGTTGATCATGCCAAACTGCGACCCTTTATGAAGGGTAATGCCGAGCGCAATCGCCTTACCGGCCGGTCCGTAGTCTTTATAACGATAGTCTGCTAGTACTGCGCCGGTATACTGATCAATATGCATCGTCACTTCGTCCTGTGCTTTTGGCGGAAACACAGAAACTGTGTACACACCTGTTTTCTCCTGTGGGATAAATAAGTCATAACCCGGCTTGATGCCCCGTTCGTTTATAATGCGGATCACATCATCAATCGATAGCGAGACGTACGCCGATTGCACAGACTGCGGCACCGGAAGATTTTCCGCCGACCAGCCAACATCCGCTACATCTTCTGTTTTTAAGCTGGAAAGCGGTGCTTCACCCACCCAGATCGATGGCGGATATCCTTCTCCAGAATTGGTTGCCGCATTTTGTACCTGCGTACCCCAAAAACCAGACCACGGCAAGCCGGTCATAATAAGAAAAAACATGCCGGCGGAGATCCAGGCGGCCGGGACTACATGCAAGTCACGGACGAGTGTCCGGCTTCCTTTGGAAAAGCGCGGCAGCACGACGCCCCATATTCTTTCCCTCTTGCGCGGCCACCAGAGATATGCCCCCGTAATGATTAAAATCAGTGCCCAGCACGCGGCCAGCTCCACTAGCCGGTCACCGACTGTGCCTGCCATTAATTCGCCGTGAATTTTTTCAAGCTTGTCCATAATCCGGTCCGTGTCATCGAGCGTTCCCATAATCTGCATCGTGTGCGGATCGACAAACACGGTCATCGCTGTTCCGTCATGATCGGTAATGCCGATTTCTGCTGACCGGTCTGCCGAATCTGCAGGCCGGTAGCGCGTGATGACGGCATGCGGATATTGCTCTTTAACAGCCGAAAACATATGACTGGCCGGCATCGTCTCTGACTGCGGCGTTACATCATATAAGTTTGCATAAAGCGCATGCTCAATTTCTGCTTTAAACAAATAAACTGCACCTGTTATCGCGAGTACAAGCAAAAAAGGTGTAAAAATAAGACCAGCATAAAAATGCCAGCGCCAAATCCATTGGTAATGCCTTCGCGATTGTTCCACTTTCCTGCCCCCTCTTACTCTTTACTTCATGGATTATACAGGTCAGATGTGAACATTGCGTGAAGAATAAATGAAAAAATGCCCGTCTGATTTAAACGGACATTTTACGAAGAACAAGCATAGATATTGTAATGATCGTAAAGGCACACAAACTTAAAAACGGAATGGTAATAAACCCAAGCCAGTTAATATATTCTCCTGAGCAGGGAACGCCGCTTGTACACATTTCAAAATGCTTCATCGCCGGTATCTTTTGCAAAGCATAATGATATCCTGCAATCCCCATTCCGAATATGCTGACCGGCAGAATATAGCGGTACATGCGTGTGTCGCCCCAATAAAACGCCAGGCCGAGGAAAATACAAAGCGGGTACATTAAAATACGCTGATACCAGCACATCGTACAAGGAATAAAACCCATTTGCTCACTGAAAAACAAGCTGCCAAGCGTGGCTGTAATGGCCGTGAGCCAGGCGGCGAGAAGCGGTTTACTCAGCATCAGCCGCTGCCTCATCCACCATTTTAACTAAATCGTCAAACGAATTTCCTTCAAACTTTTTGCCGTTCACGAACAGAGTCGGTGTTCCAGATACCTCAAGCTCTTTTGCCGTTTCGGCGTCTTTTTCCCACGCTGCCATCGAGCCTTCTTTTTCTACGACCGCCATCACTTTTGCCACTTCTTCATCGGTTGCAATCTCCGACAGCGTTTCTTTTAAAAAGTCATTCGTATATAAGTCGACTTTTTCAAATGATAAATCATCCGGCTGTTTTTCATACATAAGATGATGGAACTTCCAGAAGCGGTCATTGCCAAGTGTCTGATAAACTGCTTCAGCAAACTGGGCCGACCGGTTGGAATCTACGTTAATAAATGAGTAATTCATAAAATAAAACTTCGCTTTTCCTGTTTCCACGAGTTGTTCATTGATCAGCGGAAAAAACGATTCATTAAAATCTTTGCACACAGGGCATTTATAATCACCGAATTCTACAATGGAGACCGGTGCCTCTTCTTTGCCTAAAAACGGTTCCTTCTCATAATTAATCTCGGCACTTTTTTCACTTACGTTCGATAAAAAAACGACTCCTGCCATACAAATGGCAAAAAAGCCGACAATCCAAAAAACACCTTTCGCCAAACTTTTCCCTCTCCTTTAAACTGCGATTCGCAGCTTCTCTCTATTCAAACATTTCTTTACAGCAGCACATCAATAAATAACAAGCAAATGCCGGCAAAAACAGACAGCGACCAAAAAGCTGACTGAACCGGTATATGCAGCGGCCGGTCCGCAGCCGGGTTCAGCAGGCGGTGAATCCGCTCGTTTACAGATGTATCGGCAAAAGACACACAGGACAGCGGCATATGAATTTGTCTGCCTGCTTTGATCATTTTAACAAGCGCACTGCCAAGCTCGGCTGCAGAGCCTGTCCGCTCAATCGCATACGCATCAGCCAGCAGTTCTTTATCACGCCGGTACTGCTCCCGTACCCATCCTAAAATAGGCATGTACCATAAAACAGAGGCCGACACCGCCAGCAAAAAAACCTTCAGCGGATCTCGGCTTCGATGATGATAGAGTTCATGATACACGACTGCTTCAAATTCCGAGTCCGTCAGCATGTCCTTTAATCCAGTTGACAGAACAACAACCGGACGAAAAAATCCCATTGTCACTGCCACAGGGGCAGGGTATGAAATCAAGCGGATATCCGCACTGTACCGCTTGGACCATTCGTTTGTCAGTGTACCGATTTCATATGCGCCAAACCACCGTCTCAGACGAGAGGCCAGAAGCCATTGCCTGCTAAGCTTCCAAACGAATAGTATAAGCGTGCTGAACACAAGCGCATCAACGGCGTATTCCAAAAACGTAAAACCGATCCATTTTAACGCGCTATGGCACACAGCGACGAAATTCAGGCGCACATTCCAGCCGGCTAACAGCGAAACAGCATAAAGCCCCATCTGGGATAAAATCGTACCCGAGGCAAGCAGGCTGACGAGAAACAGACTTTTTGATGGGTGTGTAGTCCTCATATTACCGGTCCTTTTTCCATTCTTTTATTTTCTGCTCCAGCTGTGCGACCAAGTCATCATCTGCTTCATCAAGCGCATCAATCATATGGCTGACAACCACGCTCCCGAATTCGTCTACCAGCTCCTGTGTCATTTCTTTTGACTGGGTGTTTACAAACTCTTCCCGCGTAAGAACCGGCTGGTACATAGAAGTCCGTCCTTCTAATCGTTTTGTCAGGATGCCTTTTTCCACGAGACGGTTCATGACCGTCATGACAGTATTGAAATTAGTCGCTTTTTCCTTTTCCAGTTCATGCTGAACGTCCTTGATCGACTTTTCGCCGCCGCACCAAAGCACATCCATAATTTTAGCTTCAAGCGGTCCAAAAAAACGGTTCAAGCCGCGCTCATTAAATTTAAAGGATTGAATTTTCACTTCCTGTCCCCCTCACATTACTCATTGTAGTGTGCAGACAAAGACTTCGTCAAGAATCCGTTGTGTAACATTTTTGAAACAAAATCTTAACAATTATTTCGCTCATTTCATAGTAAACTACAAAGCATAGTGTTATAACACTACCGAATGTAGTGAATAAGAAAAAGGAGGATTTACAATGGAAAAAGGAAACCTTATTTTGAGGCTTGTGCTTGGATTTACGTTTTTTATGCACGGATTAGACAAGTGGAGAGGCGGCATTGACGGCACAGCCGGTTTTTTTGAAAGTGTAGGAATTCCGGGCTTTATGGCGTATGTGGTTGCAGGCATTGAACTTGTTGGAGGTATTCTTTTAATGCTCGGATTGGGTGTGCGCATCCTGTCCATTTTGTTTGCCATCATTTTAATAGGGGCTATTTTTACAGTCAAGCTGTCGGCTGGTTTTTTAGGCGGACTGGAATTGGATATTGTACTGCTGGCGATGTCTGTTCACCTGGCTCTTGCCGGCTCTTCTAAATATGCTCTTGATTCTCGCGTAAAAGTAAAAGCAGCCTCCTAAGGAGTGCTGCTTTCAGGCTGTTGACAAACGCCCGCTTTCGGCGTCACTTGCCAGCTGTGAATGCTCATGACCCCGAAAAGGTCACTCCGCTTCCCAGCCGGCGGCGTTCCTAGAAAGACAGACGTTTTCAATCAGCCTGCTTCCTTACTTTGTCTATACTCTCAAAGCAGCCTCCTAAGGAGTTAAGGAGTGCTGCTTCTTTTTTCTTATATCATATTGGAGTACTGCCAGAACCGGTTAGCTGTCGGCGGAGCCAGGCGCTCAAGCCCGCGGCTCTTAGAACGGTGCAGCGGCTTCCATTCGCCGGCTCCGCTTTTTAAATAAACTTCGTGATGCGGTGCTTCATCATGTTCACCGCTTATCTCCATCAATCCATTTGTATAAAAAGCGGCATGGACCTTATACACAATGTCCGGTGATGGCATTAACGGGTTGCCTACGGAATGATCAAGCAGAAAAGATACCTTTTCCTCGTCGGTCTGTACACTCTTTATGACAATCCCTTCATCTGAAGCCCGGTCCCGTTCAACCAGCTTTTTTTCTACAGTATAGCCTTCAGACGCGCCGACACTTCGTGAAAGTGTAACATTTTTGCCCCTAATTTTCACTTCAGCTCTTGTCCGGTACCGGTCTGCTTCCGGATCAAATGTCCGTCCGTCTCCCGTAAAAAAGCGCATTTTCGATAAAACATTCGGGTTTTCTACCCACTCATCTTCTAAAAAGGTTGTATAACGAAGAACATGGTCACGATCTACAGAGGCCTGCTGTTCTTTTAACGCATCGGCCGGCCGGCCAATATCTTTAAAAAGCAAAAACGTTTCAACAAGCATATCATCTTCATTCTTTTGAACTTTTAACAAATTGATCACTTTGGCAATCGGAGATGACTTTTCCGCCGCTTCTTCATCTCCCGGCTCAAGCGGCCGGACACCTTTAATTTCATATACATATGATTCATCCATCGTTATACGGGTATCATGAAAACCCGGCTCTGTTACGGTTCCGGCATATTCATCGTTACGGTAAATCGCATACTCCTCTACACCGCGAATCGGCTCCCAGGCCATCGCGATTTTTCCTTCTTCTATAACCGTTGTAACAATCAGTTCCTGCAGCGGAATGTCCGCATTTTTGTCCTCACGCTCTACCGCTGTTGCTGTTTGAATCTTCAGCGTGCTGTCTCCTTTAAATAAATAGGAATATGCGGTTCCCGGTTTCAGGCCTGTATCTGTAAACGTCATATCCTGGCCGCTGTAGACCTCTTTGCCGTCTTTTAAAATGCGCACCGGTCCTGCTCCCTCCCAATCCAGAGAAATGCGGTCCGGTGTCTGGCTGATTCGTGTAAGATTCATGATGACGCCACCTTTCTTTCTCCTTCTTTACCCGCCTTTTTACTGTTCAAAAACTTTGCAAAAAAGAAGCTGACTTTATTCAGCTTCTTTTTTTACCGATTTTAATCAGTGCGGCTAATAAAATGAGCACCGGTACTCCGAGCAAAAGCCCGAGGCCCACGGTGTAAAAGCTTTCGACAATCATTGGCGCTCCTCCAGCTTTCTTTCTATTCGGTCCAGCTGCTTTGATCGTCTGCGCCAGGAGCGTATTCCGAGGAAAATCAAACCGGCTGGCACAAAGAGCGTCAGCAGCATAACCATTTGAAATAAAACGTCGGCGATATTTATGTTACTCATATGGCAGCCTTCGATCTTTCTTTTTAGTATATAAGTTTTTTCAAAAACAAAAAAGCCCTGGCTCCCCAGGGCTTTTTTGTTACGCTGTCCAGCTCCGGATGTTTAATCCGCTGCTGGGTTACAAGGGTTGACGGCCGGCCGCTGACTGTCAGCTCTTGATCCAGGCAATGGTCCTAATGTCCAGCTTTTCTTTAATGCAATGGCATTTTGTCAACACCAAGGTCTTCAAGCTGTGTTTCTGCGTCTTCAATCAGGCTTTCTGCTTTTGCTTTTGTTTCATCATCCATCCCTTGCAGCATATCACCGCGTCCTTTGCCGCCATGTCTGCTATGTTCAGGCAGATCTACACCAAGCGCTTCAAGCTGCTCGTCCGCTTGCTCACGTGTTAAATCTCCACTCTTCAGTTTTTCCATAATCGCTTCCGCTTTTGCTTTTGTTTTGTCATCCAAGTCTGCAAATGGATCCGGACGCTCAGGAAGAGTGATACCGAGTGCTTGAAGCTGTTTCTTTGCTTCTGCCTCCGTTAAAGTGCTGTTCTTTTTCTTTTCTAAAATCGCTTCTGCTTTTGCTTTCGTTTCTTCATCTAAGCTTGAGAGAAAGCCGTCCTTGCCGTCACGTTCATTGATTTCAATACCAAGCGCCGTCAGCTGCTCCTCCGCTTCATCATGTGTAATGGTGCCGTTTTCTGCCTGCGCGAGAATATTATCGGCTTTCTTCTTTGTGGATTCATTCAAATCCGCATCTTCTACATCTTGTGCCAGATGACCGATGCCTTTGCCACGCTCTGGCATTTGAACTCCCAGTGCTTCAAGCTGTGTTTTTGCTTCTTCTTCCGTGATCTCACCGGCTTTCTTTTTATCCATAATGGCTTCTGCTTTCGCTTTTGTTTCCTCATCCAAGTTCGCGAACATATCGCCTTTTTCCGGAAGGTTCACACCGATGGCTTCAAGCTTTGTCCGTAAATTACTCATAATGGTGTCTACTTTTGCCTGCGTGCTGCTGTCGAGTGCAGAATTGCTCGCTGCAAACACCGGCAGGCTTGCTGCACCGAGGACACCTAGTGATAGGGCCCCGGTCATCACTACATTAAAAACGCTTTTTTTCATTCACTTTCCTCCTTTAGATTTGGGCTTTTCCAGCCCTGCTCATACTGTAACCAGCCTTGGTGAAAAATCGGTGAAAGTTATTCGCTTTGCGCGGATAACGTCATGGAAATAGTTTGCTCCTTGCCATCGCGATAAATGGTGATGTTAACTTTGTCTCCAATGTTCGCTTTATTGTACAAGTACTTTCGGAATTCTGATGTGCTTGCCACTTTTGTATCATTAATCTTTACAATCACATCTCCGACCTCAAAGCCGGCTTTTGCTGCTGATGACCCCATCTCCACTTGGGAAATTACAGTGCCTTCCGTAACGCTTGTCGGCAAATTCAGCTGGTTTTCTGTAACTTCGCGTGATAACGCACTCACATCTTCCAAGCCTACTCCAAGGTACGGACGGTCCACTTTCCCGTCTTCCATCAATTCTTGAATAACCGGGATGGCATCCTCAGATGGGATGGCAAAACCAAGCCCTTCTACACCTTCTTCCGCAATTTTCATGCTGTTAATGCCGATCACCTGGCCGGCACTATTAATAAGCGCGCCGCCGCTATTTCCCGGGTTGATCGCCGCATCGGTTTGAATGACATTTGCTTCCCATTCACCCGCTGAGGTTGAAACCGGCACAGTTCGGTTGATTCCGCTGACAATCCCTTCCGTAACTGAACTTGATAAATCCAGTCCGAGCGGGTTGCCGATTGCTGCTACCTGCTGACCTAATTTAAGGGCACTTGAATCACCAAAGTCAGCGACTTCAGTAACATGGTCACTGGAAATTTTCAAGACAGCAAGATCCGTCAGTGCATCTGTTCCAACTACCTCTGCATCAATCCGCTCTCCTCCTGCCAGCGCCACTTCCACCGTGTCGGCTCCCTCCACGACATGGTTATTCGTCACAACGTAGCTGACATCTTTCCCTTTTTGGAAAATAACTCCCGAGCCTGTTCCAGCTTCTGTTTCCTCAGTATCTTCACCTGTAGCAGCCATGGACTGACTGCCAAAAGGATTAAATTGCTCCTGCTGCTGCAAATTCACGACACCGACAACCGCTTCATTCATTGAATCAATGGCGGACATTAAGTTATTTTCCGAAGAGGAAGCCGTTGATGCCGGCTGTACAGTGATTTCATTTGCTGTATTTGACGACTTTGTTTCAGTCGCTGTTGTATTGGTATCAAGCAGAGCCGGTGCCATATAAAACATCATTGTGCCGCCGGCCAAAACACCCGTAAATGAAGCGGCCGCCATTTTCACGAAACCGCCCTTTCCTTTTTTCTCTGGCTGTGGTGTATAACGTTCTTCTGTCTCCATGTTTATCTGCTCCTTTTGCGTAATTGATTTACTGAATTGACTTTATTGTAGAAAAGAAAAGTGAAAAGACGGTGAAAATGCAGAAAAAGTATTTTTTATTTTATTTTGGTTGATGGTCTTTCCCACCGCTCACCCAAAACCGGCTTGGCTGTTCTTACACAGGCGGCGGTGAACAATAAAAAAGCTGTTTCCCTATTATGATCTGACCCAATAAAGTTAGACAAAAAAGTTTAGGCAGCTTCCAAGACCTGAGTCCGGTATTCTATTGGACTTA
>NZ_JAVJNG010000210.1:0-258 GCF_038806185.1 Domibacillus sp. 8LH
TATATCTATTCTGCTGCTAGTGAAGAAGGTGATATTTGGGCTCTGCGTCCGTATGTACTTGAGTGCAAAGGTCAAGATCCGCTCAATGATGAGTGGGTTGAGTTGGGTATGATGCAAGCGGCTGAAGGTGATGATAAGTCATTCACTGATTTTTCACTAGATGCGACTATCTTTGAAAATAACGGCAAGCGTTATTTTTGTTGGGCTGAAAAAACCGGTGGGCAATTTGCAGCATCCAACTTGTATTTAGCTGAGATG
>NZ_JAVJNG010000211.1:0-258 GCF_038806185.1 Domibacillus sp. 8LH
GGTGCAGATCTCCGTTTGGTAACTGGTGCATCATTACGTATTCAAAGCGGTTCAAGTACTAACATTACGGCTGGTACTGATGTCTCAATTAAAGGTACAACTGCAAATATAATTGGTGACAGCGTAGTTAACATCAGTGGTGGTGGTCAAACACTAACCGTTGATGCATCAGGCAACACTGGCTCAGCCGCTTTCATGGCCCCTGATTTTAAATCACCGAACGTTGGACTTAATGACCACATTCACTATCACCAACAG
>NZ_JAVJNG010000212.1:0-258 GCF_038806185.1 Domibacillus sp. 8LH
CCCTTACTCTGCCACGACCGTTTTCGTGCCGCCGGTCGCCGGCGAGTAGTGGGCGTTGAAGTCTTCTTCGATGGTCGCGGGCGGAGCCACCGGCTTCTCGATCGCGCCGAGGATCGGCAGGATCACCAGGAAGTAGGCGAACCAGTAGGCCGATGCGATGAGCGAGATCCAGTCGTAGGGGAAGGTGGTCTGCTGGGCGCCGACCCAGGTCAGGATCACGAAGTCCGCCGCGAGCAGCCAGAAGTAGATCTTGAACAT
>NZ_JAVJNG010000213.1:0-258 GCF_038806185.1 Domibacillus sp. 8LH
TGAGCAAATATTGGAATCTATCGTGAAAAACGTGCATATCCCGATTCGGAAGGAATTTACTTAATGAAGGATAACCTGAAGTTCATCGGAAATTTTGCTTTTATACTTTTTCTAGTGGTTTCGCTTTTTGCATATGCGATGTTTCAAGGTGGGTTTGTGAGCTGGTTTTTGTTTTATGCTTTTTTGCCATTTGGGATTTACCATATCGGCTTGCTCCTTTACCCGATGCGAAACTGGAAGGTGTCGAGAAGCTTATCC
>NZ_JAVJNG010000214.1:0-258 GCF_038806185.1 Domibacillus sp. 8LH
AGTATCTGGGGGTGTCTTGCATAGATGGAAGCTTTAGTACATGTATTGTTAGTTATTGATGCAATCGTTATGATTATTTTTGTATTATTTCAGTCAGGTAAAAGTGAAGGACTGTCTGGTGCGATTTCTGGTGGGGCCGAGCAGTTATGTGGCAAACAGAAGGCTAGAGGGGCTGATCTTTTTCTTCACAGAGGAACGATCGTAACCGGTGTTTTGTTTTTCGTTTTAGCATTTCTAAGTGCATATAACCTACAATAA
>NZ_JAVJNG010000215.1:0-257 GCF_038806185.1 Domibacillus sp. 8LH
TCGTTATACTAATTACATCGAATTAGTGGTCTATTAGTAAGTTATTTTATTCGTGAGAATAATCATATTTTTTAAGCTAGTAGAGCTATACAGCCCTGGCTAGCTTAAGATATTAATATCAGTAAGTGGCTGCAATTAGTGAGTGTCAGCCTGTGTACTTTTATAGCAAACTATCAAGCAAGCGAGTTATCTCTTCACTTCGCTCAACTAATTTTTCAGCTGTTTTATACATCTTTTGCTTTAATAAGCCATTTGCC
>NZ_JAVJNG010000216.1:0-257 GCF_038806185.1 Domibacillus sp. 8LH
CGGTTGAACTGTCTGCCTCCGCACAAGCTACGAGCGAAATCAGGGCTAGTAAAGACGTAAAAAGAATAAACTTCTGCATGCTCAATTTTTGCAAAACCAAAACCTCCTTCTTACTATTAAAATTTAGTATAAAGTGAAACTTCAATCAGTGGGGGTTTTCATTCTTCCCCACTGATTGTTAGTTGAACGAATCGGGGTGTTAGCGTCCGTTTACTCCCACTCAAAACTACTGTTTCTCTTCATGTTTTGAAGCGGTT
>NZ_JAVJNG010000217.1:0-256 GCF_038806185.1 Domibacillus sp. 8LH
TGGTGCCGGCAAGAGGACTTGAACCCCCAACCTACTGATTACAAGTCAGTTGCTCTACCAATTGAGCTACACCGGCAACATAATGGCTCAGGACGGAATCGAACCGCCGACACAAGGATTTTCAGTCCTTTGCTCTACCAACTGAGCTACTGAGCCTTTCTTACAATATTTCTATGTATAATGGCGGTCCGGACGGGACTCGAACCCGCGACCTCCTGCGTGACAGGCAGGCATTCTAACCAACTGAACTACCGGA
>NZ_JAVJNG010000218.1:0-256 GCF_038806185.1 Domibacillus sp. 8LH
GTTACTAAAGTCGCTATTAAATGAGTATTGTATATCAGCTTGTACCGTAGAACCCCCGCTGCTAGTCATCCATGCCGAAATAGTATCGATAGAAAATGTTTGAGTTGCGGCAGTGAGTGAAAACTCTAGATACTTATCAGCATTTTTAGAGACCAACTCAGGACCATAAACCCTAAATCTTGCTACTCCTGTATCTTGTTCGTTAACAGCAAATGTTTTAACTGAACCTGTATCTAAACCCACAACGTTTGCGTCT
>NZ_JAVJNG010000219.1:0-256 GCF_038806185.1 Domibacillus sp. 8LH
GTGGCCGCCTTTGAAAAGCAATACGGCGTAGCCGTGAAATACGATTATTACGACAGCGATGAAACGCTGGAAAGCAAAATGCTCACCGGCAAATCCGGCTACGACTTAGCCGGCCCCTCCAATGCCTTTATCGGCCGCCAAATCAAAGCCGGCGCTTATCAAAAGCTTGATAAAAGCCTGATTCCCAATTATAAAAATATCAATCCCAAGCTTTTGGCGCTGATGCAGGAAGTGGATCCGGGCAACGATTATGCCG
>NZ_JAVJNG010000021.1:0-1368 GCF_038806185.1 Domibacillus sp. 8LH
TTCTTCCATTGTAAATTTAGCCATAAAAACACCCCATAAATGTTAGTTTGGTGTCTAACATTTACGGGGCAGTTCATAAAAGGGTACTGGCTTTTTATATTTACTCCCACTCTAGTAAAGATACTAGAATTTGTAGTATGATTATTTAGTCTTGCCGGACAATAACCACACAACAGGAGGAAATAACACTGTGAAAAGAGAAGAAGCTGTTCTCAGACAGCTAGAGGTGCTGACTGAAAAGAAACAAGTACTGGCTGAAAGGAAACAGATGCTGGCCGAAGAGACACAGGTACTTGAAAAGATGGAGTCTTTGCTTAATGAATTTATCGTTATTCCAAAAGCAGCAGCTAAAGAACAAAAACCGCAGCGAACTTTGCCGCAATTAAGCAAACAAATTTCCTATAAGGATTTGGCGGTCATTGTAGAACAAATACTCCTTAACAACCCTACAATGAAAAAGGAAGATCTGGAACAGCATCTCCTTAGTCACCATAATCTAAAATGGAAAAAATTCAACGATACAATTTCATCGTTGAAAAAGTACCTAAGTATCAACGTCACCAAAGAAGGGAAAGACATCTATTACAGCCTCGGCGAGTGACAATTCTTATTACAAAGCGGAATATTCCTTTTATTTCGCTTTGTAATATTTTTTTGCCAAAATCCCTATCAAACCTTGCTGTATAAGGATTCGGCGAATTTTCAGATTATTTCACTCCGCAATAAAAAAAGAGTACGTATAACGTAATACGTACTCTTTGTAGTTTAACACTACACTGTTGAGAAACTCAACAATTTGTTGACTTCAAACACTTTGTTAAACGGACGTTTTACACATGTTAAAAATGATTCACACCAATTATTGTTCCCATTAAAAGCGGATGTTACAATATTTTCTAAAGATGTATATTTAGTTTGTTAGTTTCGACAAGATTACTGCGATCTCTGTACCCAAAGAAGGAACCGGCGGAAAACGGTTCCTTCTTTGTTTTTCAGAAAAAATTTTCCTAATATGTTATTATATACATAAGCTGTTCCTTTTCAGACTAGCTACACCGAACAAATAATTCACCGAAAACAACGTTCCTTAGGAGAGGGGCGTTTTTTCATTTTGACTTGTAGAATAAGTTCTTGTTAGCCCCATTTCTTATAATTTGTGCAGTGCGTGTCAAGTTAAATTTAAAAAGCATCGGGGGGATATAATTGGAAGGAAAAGGGTATTTTTTTCCAGCATTTAATAATGATGCATTCAGCAGCCTGAGAGCGAGTCAAAGCGCATTAGCATCAGCATTTAATAATGATGCATTCAGCAGCCTGAGAGCGAGTCAAAGCGCATTAGCATCAGCGTTTAATAATGATGCATTCAGC